>NZ_JAKJEW010000050.1:0-19834 GCF_022705245.1 Candidatus Skiveiella danica
CTGGCCGACTTCGCCAGCGAGGTGCTGTAACGAATGGGCCCCACGGATCCGGATGGGTCGAGCCCTTGAGGCAGCGGCTCAGAAGTCGTCGCTGCCGCCCGAGGCCAAGCTCTCGAACCGGGTCAGCGGTTTGAGGAAGGCGAGCTTGACTGTTCCGGTCGGTCCGTTTCGTTGTTTGCCGATGATGATCTCAGCCACGCCGGGTTCGCGTGAGTCCTTGTTGTAGTAGTCGTCGCGGTAGATGAACATGATGATGTCCGCATCCTGTTCAATCGCGCCCGACTCGCGAAGGTCGCTCATCATCGGCCGCTTGTCCGTGCGCGTTTCCACGCTGCGGTTGAGCTGAGACAAGGCAATCACCGGGCACTGAAGTTCCTTGGCCAGCATCTTGAGGCCACGCGAGATTTCGCCCAGTTCGGTGGCGCGGTTGTCGCCGTTGGAGCTTGATCCGCTCATCAGCTGCAGGTAGTCCACCACGATCAGGCCGAGCTTGCCGCACTGGCGTGCCAGCCGGCGGGCGTTGGCGCGCAGCTCACTGGTCGTCAGCCCGGGCGTTTCGTCGATGTGCAAGGAGACCGTGCGCAGGCGCTCGATGGCCTCGGTCAGGCGCGGCCACTCGTCGTCGGTCAGCTTGCCGGTGCGAAGGTGCCCCTGGTCAATCCGTCCGATTGAACCCACGATACGAACGGCCAGTTGCGACGCGCCCATTTCCATCGAAAAGACGGCCACCGGCAAGCCCTCATTGAGCGCAACATGCTCAGCGATGTTGATGGCAAACGCCGTCTTGCCCATGGACGGGCGAGCCGCAAGCACGACCATATCACCGGCCTGCAAACCGGAGGTCATGCGATCGAGGTCGTAAAAGCCGGTGGGAACCCCGGTGATGTCATTCGGGTTATCGGCCATCTCCTGCACACGGTCGAGCAGTTTCACCACCAGCGAGTCCATCGACTGGAAGCCCTGCTTCATGCGCGAGCCTTCTTCCCCGATATTGAAGATCTTCTGCTCGGCTTCGTCCAGGATCCGGTCGACCGCCCGCCCCTGCGGATTGAAGGCGTTGGTCGCAATTTCATCGCTGGCGCTGACCAGTTTGCGCAGGATCGAGCGTTCGCGCACGATCTCGGCATAACGCCGGATGTTGCTGGCGCTGGGAACGTACTGGGCCAGAGAATTCAGGTACGCCAGCCCGCCAGACTCTTCGGCCTTGCCCTGATTCTGGAGGTGTTCAAAGACGGTGATCACGTCCGCCGGTTTGGAGGCATTGATCAGCGCGCCCACGGCACCGTAGATCAGCCGATGTTCATAGCGATAGAAATCACTTTCCACCAGCAAGTCTCCGACGCGGTCCCAAGCGCCGTTGTCGAGCAGCAGTCCGCCCAGCACGCTTGACTCGGCTTCGATCGAATGCGGAGGGATGCGCAGCTGCGCCACCTGCCGGTCGAGCGGGAAATCATCAACGTCACCGGGGAAGTCCGTGGAGAAAACAGCCGACATGGAGGAATCCTTCTAGGGGGAAATGCTACGCTGACTGGCGCCTTCCGTCACCGGACAAGTCTGTGGACAAGATGTGGAATCAACGCGGTTTTCGATCCCTTGCCTGTGGGCAACCGGGGCACCCAAGAAAAAGGCCGCCGGGATTGCACCCGGCGGCCTTTTGGGAGAGCGAGTCCGATCAGGCCGATTCGCCGTAAACGGTGACGTTGATCTCCACCACCACATCGGTGTGCAGGGCAACGTTGACGGCGCTTTCGCCCACGAGCTTGATCGGGCCATTCGGCATGCGAACCTGGGCCTTGGCCACTTTGTAGCCCTGCTTGGTCAGCTCCTCAGCAATGTCGTGGTTGGTCACGGAACCGAACAGGCGACCGTCGACGCCCGCCTTCTGGGTCAGCTTGATCGTGCTGCCAGCGAGCTTTTCACCCTGGGCTTGCGCTTCGGCCAGCTTGGCAGCAGCGACTTTTTCCAGTTCGGCACGGCGGGCTTCGAAAGCCGCCTTGTTGGCTTCGGTGGCACGGCGGGCGCGACCACCCGGGATCAAGAAGTTGCGGGCATAGCCGTCTTTGACCTTGACGATTTCGCCGAGATCACCGAGGTTGACAACCTTTTCGAGCAGAATGATTTGCATGGTTGTTCTCCTTAGATGCGATGCTGGTCGCTGTACGGAAGCATCGCGAGGAAACGCGCACGCTTGATGGCCGTATTGAGCTGACGCTGGAAGATGGCACGGGTGCCGGTCAGACGTGCCGGAATGATCTTGCCGTTTTCGGCAATGAAGTCACGCAGCGTGTCCATGTCCTTGTAGTCGATCTCGACCACGCCGGTCACGGTGAAGCGGCAGAAGCGCTTGCGCTTGAACAGCAGGTTCTGGGCGGGGCGCTTCGGGCGCTTGTCTTTGTTGAAACGTTTTGGTCCGGCCATGTTGGACTCCTAATAAATTAATCTTGCTGATACTCTTGAATATGGAGCACGACGAGCTTGCCATTGCGCGGGGTGGCCAGAAAGCCACTGAACCTGAAGACACTGCCGATGGGCTGGATGCCGAGCTTCTCGGCGATCGTTCCCAGGGCTACTGCCTTGATCACTGCCTTGACCTGCCTGCTGCTTCCCGCCTCTTCGACACTGGACTCGTGTTCGAGTCGAAGGTCCAGGGCGGGCAGACCGGCCGGGGTATAGCGCAGAGGCTTGGCCTCAACGATACCGGCGGACAGGACAACGTGGTTCACTCCGCGCCGACAGGCCGCGTCAGGCTGCGTAATCGGCTTGGTTGGACTTGCGGGCTTCTTCGCGCTCGACCGTCTTCATCATCGAAGACGGGCCGGTCTCGGCCTTCTTCTTCTGAACGGTCAGGTGGCGCAGCACGGCATCATTGAATTTGAACGCATGTTCCAGTTCGCCCATGACGGCTTGGTCAGCTTCGATGTTGACGCACAGGTAATGGGCCTTGCCCAGTTTGTTGATCTGGTACGCCAGCTGACGGCGACCCCAGTCTTCCACACGGTGCACTTTGCCGCCGCCGGCCGTGATCATGCCCTTGTAGCGTTCCAGCATGGCCGGAACCTGTTCGCTCTGATCCGGATGGATCAGCAAGATGATTTCATAGTGACGCATCGATACTCCTTTTGGATAACCCGGTAAGGGCTTGGATTGAGCTGCCTCCGGCGTCGAATCGGAGTGCAGCAAGGTAGAACCGCGCATTATAGCGCGTCCTGCGGCAGATTTCACCCGCTAAGCCGTCAGCGGTCGTTGCGGCAGGGGTAGCGCAGGTCCTCCACCAGGTTTTCGACCTCCCGTCCAGGCTTCGGCGTGACCAGGCTGACCAGGAAGATGACTGCAAACCCCAGCGCGACGCCAAAGACGCCCGCCGATATCGGTTGGATGCCCCACCACAGTTCGACGGGCTTCGTCACTCTGAAGATCTCGCGCAACCACGGCTGCGTCATCAGCATGTAATAGAAGGTGATGCCGAGTCCCGCAGCCATGCCGAGCGACGCTGCGACGCCGGTGGCGCGTTTCCAGAAGATGCCCAGCGTCAGAGCCGGAAAGAACGCAGCTGCGGCAAAGGAAAAGGCCGCCGACACCAGAAAGAGGATATCGGCGGGCTTCTGGGCGGCGAGATAGGCCGCGCAAAGGGCTACGATCAAGAGCAGGACTTTTGAAATGGTCACCCGGCGTGCCGTGGAGGCGTTCGGGTCGATCATCTTGTAGTACAGGTCGTGGCTGAGCGCGCTTGCGATGGTAAGCAGCAGTCCGTCGGCGGTCGACAGCGCCGCGGCAAGCCCCCCTGCGGCCACCAACGCCGAAATGACATAGGGCAAACCGCCGATTTCCGGCATCGCCAGCACAATGATGTCACCGCCGATCGACAATTCGTTGAGTTGCAGGATGTTGTCGCGATTCACGTCCACCACCGACAGCAGGTTGGGATCGACCTTGCTCCACGCCGTCATCCATTGCGGCAACTGGTCGAACGGCGTACCCACCAGCACGTGGAAGACCTCGTACTTGACCAGCACGGCCAGCGCTGGCGCCGTGACGTACAGCAGAAAGATGAAAAACAGCGACCACGTGACCGATTCGCGCGCCTCCTTGACGCTCGGCGTCGTGTAGTAGCGCATGAGGATGTGCGGCAACGCAGCTGTCCCCAGCATGAGGCAGACGACCAGTGCCAGGAAATTGCGGCGCGAATTTTCGTATTCGGCCTTCTCGGAAGCGTCTCCATCGGGATCGCCGGAAAACTGCTGGGCGTGGCGGGGCATCCCGTTCAGAGGCTTGGCCTTGGTATCGGCAACCGCCCGGGCGGCGGTCCAGCTCCGGCGGGCGGCGGCCTCATCCTTGGGCAATCCATACAGCGCCTTTTCTGCCGCCACGATATCGGCGTCCGGCGCATGGGCGGATTTCAGATCGGCGGACTTCCTGGCGGCTTCGGCTTTGTCAATGGCCAGCGCCGCACGCGGGTCCTTCAGCTTCTCGGCCAGTTCCACCGAACGCCGGCGAAAGATCTCGCGAACCTCGATCTCGGACGGATCGTCCATCAGCCGCTGCTCCATGGCCGACACCTTCTCCAGCTGGAAGCCATAGACGGCCTGGGGTATGGGCGTGCCCACCTGCTTCATGGACAACCACATCACCGGGATCAGATAGGCCACGATCAGGATGATGTATTGCGTGACCTGCGTCCAGGTCACCGCCCGCATGCCGCCGAGAAACGAGCACACCAGGATGCCGCCCAGGCCCAGAAAAATGCCCAGCTCAAACGCGACACCCGTGAGGCGCGACGTGATCAGGCCCACGCCATAAATCTGCGCCACCACGTAGGTGAACGAACACAGGATGGCCGCAAGAATGCCCAGCAGGCGCGGCAGGTTGCCGCCGTAGCGCGCCCCAAGGAAGTCCGGAATCGTGAACTGCCCGAACTTGCGCAGGTAGGGTGCCAGCAACAACGCCACCAGACAGTAGCCCCCGGTCCACCCCATGATGAAGGCCAGGCCGTTGTAGCCCGTCAGGTAAAGGGTTCCCGCCAGACTGATGAATGAGGCTGCCGACATCCAGTCGGCACCGGTCGCCATTCCGTTGTAAATGGCCGGCACCCTGCGGCCGGCCACGTAGTACTCGGCGGCGTCCGTGGTTCGGCTCATGATGCCGATGCCGGCATACAGCAGTATCGTGGCCAGCAGGAAGACAATGCCGATCCAGCGCCTCGACAGCCCGAACTGCTCCAGCACCGCCAGCACCAGCACGAAGACGACAAATCCGCCCGTGTACCAACCGTACACCTTGTCCAGATTGCGACGGAACGACTCGCGGGTGCTGCGGGACTCCGGTGGGCCCGGATGGCTTTCGTTGCGCCCGGTCATGTGTCAGTCTTCACGTTCCTGCACACCATGGCGGATGTCCAGTTTCGCCATGTAGCGGGCGTAGAACCAGACAATCAGGCAGTAGACAACCAGTGAGCCCTGTGCCGCGACCCAGAAACCGAACGGCCAGCCCAGGAAATTGAAACTGAGCTCGCGGGCATAGAAAGTCCCCCCGAAGGTCACGGCAAACCAGAGCGCCAGCAGCGCGCCGGTCATGCGCAGATTGCTGCGCCAGTATCGGCGGCGCGACTCGGCAAGCTCCATCTCCTGTTGCGGCATCGTCCACACCCTCACGTCTGTTTGGCCTTGTACCGGTTTTCGCCATTCTGTACCAGACGCCCGGTCCGGCGCCAGCACACCGGCAACCTCGGAGAAAAACGGCGCAACCGGGCACACCCTGTCACCGGCTGGCCTGCAAGCCGGTCTCTCGCTCCAGTTGCGCCGCCACGCGGGGCTCGAAACCGTGCAGGTGGTCGATGATCCGGATCGCTTCTTCATTCGCTTGGCGCTGCACATGCAACCGCGCCAGCTGATACCAGCCGTGCGGCGCAAAAGGCTGCAGCCGCGTGTTCACTTGAAGCGCCGCAGCGGCTTCGTCCAGACGTCCTGCACGGATGTGGACCTGCGCCAGGCCGAACCAGGCTCGGTCCAGGTCAGGCGCCAGATCGCAGGCGCACTGGAAGGCTTCCCGAGCAGGCTCCAGCACGCCAGCTTCCTCCAGCAGAAAGCCCAGGTTGAACCAGCCGGCCGCATGCTCCGGGTGCGCTGCCGTCAAGCGATACAAGGTCTCGATGGCGCCCGCTCGGTCGCCCCGTTGTCCGAGCAGATGCGCGCGACTGGCCAGTGCATGGAGATCCAGGGGTTGGCAAACCAGGATCTGATCAAAGCGTGTCAATGCCGCCTCGTGCCGCCCCGCCACCAGGGCCGCCTTGGCCATGAGTCGCAAGCCGAACACCTGGAGCATCCCGGTCAACGGCATGCCGTCACTCCTGCTTCCAGACACAGGCGGATCTTCCATCCGGTCATCGCCAGCCAGGCGAACAGGAGCACCAGAAAGGCCACGAACGGAAGGTGCCGATCCAGCACGACCTTCGGCGCCAGCCAGCGTGCGGCGACGACAAAGGGCTGGCTGACGGTTCTCAGAATGCGGTAGAACGGATTGTGTTCTTTCCCCCTGCCCGCGAGCAGGGCGAGCACGCCCCGCCCGATCAATGCAAACAGGGCAATCTCTGCCACCAGCTTGATCGCCGTGACCACCGCCAGCATCAGGCTCGCGCCCCCAGACCCATCGTGATCCGCGCAAGGCGGGCCCTGCCAGCGCCCACCCGCCCGCCCGGGTCATTGCCGCAAGGAGGAGCAAGGGATTTGAGCACGTGCGCTCAGCCTGCCAACTGCTTCCAGGTATCCACCACGGAGTCCGGATTCAGTGAAATCGAACTGATGCCCTGATCACGAAGCCAAAGGGCAAAGTCCGGGTGGTCGCTGGGCCCTTGGCCGCAGATCCCGATGTATTTGCCCTGCGCCAAACAGGCCTTGATCGCCTGCGAAATCAGCGCGGTCACCGCCGGGTCACGCTCGTCGAAGTCCGCCGCCAGCAGTTCCAGCCCCGAATCACGGTCCAGCCCCAGGGTGAGCTGGGTCAGGTCGTTCGAGCCAATGGAGAAGCCGTCGAAGAATTCCAGGAAGCGCTCGGCCAGGATGGCATTGCTCGGAATCTCGCACATCATGATCAGCTTGAGCTCTGCCTCGCCGCGCTTCAGGCCTTGCCGGGCCAGCAGCTCGGTCACGCGCTGCGCCTGCCCCAGCGTGCGCACGAAGGGCACCATCACCTGCACGTTGGTCAGGCCCATGTCGTTGCGCACGCGCTTGAGCGCCTCGCATTCCATGGCGAAGGCCTCGCCGAATTCTTCGCTGATGTAGCGCGCCGCGCCGCGAAAGCCCAACATCGGGTTTTCTTCCTCGGGCTCGTAGCGGCTGCCGCCGATCAGCTTGCGGTATTCGTTGCTCTTGAAGTCGGACAGGCGCACGATCACCGGTTTGGGCCAGAAAGCCGCCGCAATGGTCGCCACGCCCTCGGCCACCTTGTCGACGTAGAAGGCCCGTGGCGAGGCGTGGCCGCGGGCCACCGACTCGACTGCCTTCTTGAGGTCGGTGTCGATATTCGGGTAGTCCAAGATGGCCTTCGGATGCACGCCGATGTTGTTGTTGATGATGAACTCCAGCCGGGCCAGGCCCACGCCGGCATTGGGCAGCTGGCAGAAGTCAAAGGCCAGCTGTGGATTGCCGACGTTCATCATGACCTTCACACCGATCTCTGGCATCGTGCCACGGGAAACCTCGGTCACTTCTGTCTCCAGCAGCCCGTCGTAAATGAAGCCCGTATCGCCCTCGGCGCAGCTGACGGTCACCAGCGTGTCCTCTTTCAACAGCTCGGTGGCGTTGCCGCAGCCCACCACGGCCGGAATGCCCAGCTCGCGCGAAATGATGGCGGCGTGGCAGGTGCGCCCGCCGCGGTTGGTGACGATGGCACTGGCCCGCTTCATGACCGGCTCCCAGTTGGGATCGGTCATGTCGGTGACCAGCACATCGCCGGGTTGCACCTTGTCCATTTCGGACAGGCTGTGCACCCGCCGCACCGGCCCGGTACCGATCTTCTGCCCGATCGCCCGCCCCTCGGCCAGCACGGTGCCGCGCCCTTTGAGCTTGTAGCGCAGCTCCGCCTTGCCCTGCGCCTGGCTCTTCACGGTTTCCGGGCGCGCCTGCAGGATGTAGAGCTGGCCGTCCATGCCGTCCTTGCCCCATTCGATGTCCATCGGGCGTCCATAGTGCTCCTCGATGACCAGGGCATAGCGCGCGAGCTGCTCGACATCGGCATCGGTCAGCGAGAAGCGGTTGCGCTGCTCCGTCGGGACCTCGACAGTCTTCACCAGCTTGCCGGTCTCGGCCTTCTCCTGTGGCGAGGTGAACACCATTTCGATCAGCTTGGACCCGAGGTTGCGCCGGATCAGTGCGCGCTTGCCCGCACGCAACATGGGTTTGTGCACATAGAACTCGTCCGGATTCACCGCCCCCTGCACCACCGTTTCGCCGAGGCCGTAGCTGGCCGTGATGAACACCACGTCCTCGAAGCCGGTTTCGGTGTCGATGGTGAACATCACACCCGCAGCACCCCGGTCGGAACGCACCATGCGCTGCACGCCAGCCGACAGGGCGACGTCGGCATGGGCAAAACCCTTGTGGACGCGGTAGCTGATCGCCCGGTCGTTGTACAACGAGGCGAAGACTTCCTTCATCTTGTGAAGAACATCGTCGATGCCATGGACGTTCAGGAAGGTTTCCTGCTGGCCGGCGAAGGAGGCGTCCGGCAGGTCCTCGGCCGTGGCAGAGGAGCGCACGGCAAAAGTCGCCTGCGTATTGCCGGCACTCAGCACGGCAAAGGCTTCACGGATCGCCGTCTCCAGGGCGGCCGGAAACGGCTGCGCCTCGACCCAGGCACGGATCTGCGCACCGGCTTCGGCCAAGGCGCGCACGTCCTCGGTGTCGAGCGCATCCAGACGGGCGTTGATGCGGTCCGTCAGGCCGTCGTGCTTCAGGAATTCGCGAAAGGCGTGCGCCGTGGTGGCGAACCCGGTGGGGACCTTCACACCGGAGGGCAGCTGGGAAATCATTTCGCCGAGGCTGGCGTTCTTGCCGCCGACTACCTCGACATCGCTCATTCTCAGGTTCTCAAACGGTACGACCAGGTCGGTCGGACTGAAAAGTGCAGACATGGGAAAGCTCCAGAAGTAATAAACCGGTCGCGGCTGCGAACGCCTTGCAAGAAGGCGGCAAGACTTTGCTGTTGTTCGAATCGGTCTGCGCAGCGCATCAAAAGAGTCCCTGGATAGACGGGCCGGACGGCCCTGCCGGCCGGTAGCCTGCCATTCTAGGCCCGGCCGGCGCATTACAGTCGGGGGGTCCCGATCACCGAGCGCCCACCCATGCCCAACCGCACCGTCTTTTTCATATCCGACGGCACCGGCATCACCGCCGAGACCTTTGGCAAGGCCATCCTGGCCCAGTTCGAGATGAAGATCCGCCAGGTCCGCCTTCCGTTCACCGACACCGCCGACAAGGCCCACCAGGCCGTGCGCCAGATCAACCATACGGCCGAAGTGGAAGGCTGCAAGCCCATCGTGTTCAGCACCTTGGTGAACATGGAGGTGCTCAAGGTGATCCAGGACGGCTGCAAGGGCATGCTGCTGGACATGTTCGGCACCTTCGTGAATCCACTGGAGACAGAGCTGGGCATCAAGTCCCACCACCGGGTCGGCCGCTTCAGCGACGCCAGCAAAAGCAAGGAATACCACGACCGTATCGACGCGATCAATTTCAGTCTGGCGCACGACGACGGGCAGTCGAACCGCGACCTGCAGGGCGCCGACGTGATCCTGGTGGGCGTCAGCCGCAGCGGCAAGACGCCCACCAGCCTGTACCTGGCCATGCAGCACGGCCTGAAGGCGGCCAACTACCCGCTGATTCCCGAGGACTTCGAACGGCGCCAGCTGCCACCCGCGCTGGCGCCCTTTCGCACCAAGCTGTTCGGCCTCACCATCCAGCCTGAGCGCCTGTCCGAGATTCGCAACGAGCGCCGGCCCCACTCCCGTTACTCCAGCCTGGAGAACTGCCGCATGGAGGTGTCCGAGGCGGAGGCGATGATGCGGCGGGCCGGCATCCGCTGGCTCAGCACCACCACCAAGTCGATCGAAGAGATCGCCACCACCATCCTTCAGGAGATCAGGCCCGAGCGCCTGAACTATTAATTGCTCCTGTTTCGATAGCTTGATGTGACCATTCGACGCTGGGGTCGGCGGGTTTTTCCTTGATTTCTGTGTTCCGGATGCCCACGGGCTGGCAGATCCGGCCCCGTGGGGGCGGGTTTGGGTTCACACCCGGCCCCTTCTTTGTTGCGAATGTTTCTCATTCGTGCACAGTGCACCCATCCGTCCGCCAGCCAAGCTGCGCGGCCCCCAACGGGGCCTGTCGTGGTTGTAGCCAACTGAAGTGGCACACCTCCAGCCTGCAACCATGCCAAAACCCCGGAATTCCCGATCAGATCGCCCACATCCCATCGCCAAACGGTCCCCAGGCGCTACGCCTTCCATAGCTTCCCAGACGCTGATTCCACTCGGTGCGATGCTGCTCTCAGGCTCGCTCGGCGCCCTCGCCCAGGAGGCGCCCGCCGCGGAAGCCAAGTCCCTGTCCAGCGTCACGGTACGTGAAAAAGCCGCTCCCGAAGAAGGCCGGGACAGCCTGCGCGTGACCGGCGACTTCAACGCCCACGTCGGCGAGGCCGACGCGCTGCAAGGCGAGCTGCCGTTGCTGGTAAACGGCGGCATCCGCCGCGGCACCGATGTGCTCAAGGCTCTGGCCCTGGGCGCCCATGCCGTGCTGATCGGCCGCCCGGTCGTCTTCGGCCTGGCCCATGCCGGTGTGCACGGCGTGGCGCACGTGCTGCACCTGCTGCGCGACGAGCTGGAAATCGCGATGGCCCTGACCGGCTGCCGCACGCTGGCGGAGGTCACCCGCGCGGGGCTGATGCACCCGGCCACCGAGAACTTCACAATTGATAGCTAACAATGACCGATTTGCGCTGGGATGGGGCATTTTTGGTTCAATTTTTTCTCTGTGAGGCCCTGGGAAGGCCTGCCGGCTGTGCGGTCGGCACGAAAAAAAGCCCTATGCACCCAAATGCGAGCAATTCTCATTTACAATGACACCATGTCCTGCTCCCCGCATCACCCCGATCAAGAAGGCGCCCACGCATGACCGGCCTCGCCCTGCTCGGCGGCAGCCTGGTGCTGGTGGCCGCATCCCTGGGTTGGGTGCTGCGGCGCTGACCCGGCCTGTGCGTGCTGCCCTATGATTTCGTCCCTCCCACCGTCCCCCTCGTTGCCCGGCATGAACCGAACCGTCGTGATCGTTGCCAGCGTCGTGCTGCTGCACCTCGGCGCGCTGTGGGCCTTGCACAGTGGCCTGCTGCGGCGCGTGGTGGAGACCGTCGTGCCCGTCGAGGTGCTGAGCGACCTCATCACCCCTCCGGCGCCGCGCGCGGACGTGCCCCCCGCGCCCGCGCCGGCCACGCCTGCAGCCCGAACCGCACCGCGCCCGGCGGCAAAGGCGGCCCCGCAGCTGCAGGCCGTGCCCGACAGCCAACCGTCACCCAACGCCCCCGCCGCCGTGACCGCCCCCCAACCGGCCGCCGCCCCCATCGGTGCGCCCGTCGCGGCCGAGGCGGTGGCGCCTGCCGCGCCGGCCCGGGTGGAGTTGCCCTCGACGGATGCGGACTACCTGAACAACCCGCGTCCGGCGTACCCGCCTCTGAGCAAACGCATGGGCGAGCAGGGCAAGGTGGTGGTGCGGGTGCTGATCGGCGCCGACGGGCTGCCCCAGAAAGCGGATATCCGAACCTCCAGCGGCTTCGAGCGGCTGGACCAGGCCGCGCTGGCCACGGTGATGAAGTGGCGCTATGTGCCGGGCAAGCGTGCCGGCGTGCCGGAAGCCATGTGGTTCAACGTTCCGATCAATTTTGTGCTGGAGTAATCAAGTCATGGAAAGCAAATTCGGCCTCGTCAATGTCTGGCTCCAGGGCGACTGGGTCACCCGAAGCGTCGCGCTGCTGTTGCTCGGCATGTCGCTGGCGTCGTGGATCGTCATTGTGGTCAAGGCGATCGACCTGTTTCGCTACCGCCGTCTGGCCGGCGGCGCCGAGCCCTTCTGGCACAGCGCAGACTTCGCCGAAGGCCTGGCCAAGCTCGGGCCGCCCGCCGACAACCCGTTTCGCCAGCTGGCCGTCGAAGGCCGCGAAGCCGCCGCCCATGTGCGCCACCGCGAGGGCACGGCGCGCACCGAGCTGCACGACGCGCTGGACGTGAGCGACTGGGTCACCCGCTGCCTGCGCAACTCCATCGACGACACCACCGCCCGGCTGCAGACGGGCCTGGCGGTGCTGGCCTCGGTGGGCTCCACGGCGCCGTTCGTGGGCCTGTTCGGCACCGTCTGGGGCATCTACCACGCACTGATGAGCATCGGCGCCGCGGGCCAGGCAACCATCGACAAGGTGGCCGGCCCGATCGGGGAGGCGCTGATCATGACAGCGCTCGGCCTGGCGGTGGCCATCCCGGCGGTGCTGGGCTACAACGCGCTGGTGCGCGGCAACAAGCACATCCTGGCCCGGCTCAACCGCTTCGCCCATGATCTGCATGCCTACCTGGTGACCGGCGCGCGCGTGCACAGCGGCAACGGCGGCGACGGCAAGGTCGTGCCGATGAAGAAGGCCTGAAAGGAGCGCCACCATGGCCTTTGGAACCCAGGACGACACCGACGAGGTGATGAATGAAATCAACATGACGCCCTTCGTGGACGTCATGCTGGTGCTGCTGATCATCTTCATCATCACCGTGCCGGTGATGAAACACGCGGTCAACGTGGACCTGCCGCGCGCCAGCAGCCAGCGCGAGGACGCCAAGCCCGAAACCGTGCGCCTGTCGGTGCAGGCCGACGGCACCTATTACTGGAACGACGCCCAGGTGACGGACGAGGCCCTGCCGGGCCTGCTGCGCGCCGAGGCCGCCAAGAACCCGCAGCCCGACCTGCACATTCGCGGCGACAAGGCCGTGCGCTACGAGCGCGTGGCCCAGGCCATGGCCGCGGCCCAGCAGGCGGGCCTGCGCAAGATCGGCTTCATCACCGAACCGAAGCCGTGAGCAGCCTCATGCGGGCGAAACCGATCCTGCAGACTGTGGAACCGCGCCGCATATCGGGTTCGCAGCCGCGACTGTCGCCGGCGTCCCTGCGCACTGAAGCCTCGCCCGTCGAAAGCCAGGCACTGCTGCAAGGACAGCGCACGGTCACGATCAGCCATAACGGAGAGATCTACCGGCTGCAGGAAACCCGGCTTGGCAAGCTGATCCTGACCAAATAGGCAGACCCGCACGCGCACGGTGGCCAGCCCGGCGGAGCGTGGTAACCTGCGCCCGTTTTCCACCCACGCCGCCTGATTTCATGGGTCTGTCGCTCACCGCCTGCCGCGCGCCTTGTCTGACCCATCGGGGGGCCAGCGTGTGAGCACGCCGGTGTCGCCCGGTTTGCTGACGGCTGCACTCGTCGGTGCCTGCCTGCTCCTGTTTTCCATCAGTCTGTGGTCAGCCTGGGTGCTGGCCGGGCGGCGCAGCGCCCTGGGATTTGCCGCTCTGGCGCTGGCGCTGGGCTGGTTCGCCGAAGAGATGGGCTCGTCGCAGGGCTGGTTCTTCGGCCGCTACCACTACACGACCGTGCTGGGGCCGGAGTTGGGCAACGTGCCGGTGGCCATCGCGCTGATGTGGTTCGCATTGTGCTGGCTCGGCTATGCCATGGCCAGCCTGATCCTGTGGCGCCGGCCCGTGTTCTGTGCAGCCGGGTGGCCGCGGCGCGCGCTCACCGCATGGCTGGCCGCGATGATCATCACCGCATTTGACCTGGGCGCCGATCCCTACTTCGTCTTCGTGCTCAAGGCCTGGATCATGCAGAAGACCGACGGTGGCTGGTTCGGTGAAACGCTGCAGGGTTTTGCGGGCTGGATGGTGGTGTCCTTTGCCATTGTCCTGCTGTTCCAGACCTTGTTTGCGCCGCGCCCGTCTGCCGGCACGGGGCCGCGGGCCCGGCGGGCGGCGCTGGCGCCCATCGCCGTCTACGCGGCGGGCATGGTCTTCCAGATGCTCTTCGGACACCCGATCGAAACCCGCGCCGTGGCCTTCTTCGCGATGGGCCTGCCCACGCTGGTGGCGCTGGCGGCATGGTGGCAATGGCTGCACCCAGAAAGCGACCCCCCCGCATGAGCACCGTTCCGTCCCTTGAGGCACTGACCCGACTGGCTGATCCCCTGGCCGACCGCACCGTGGCCGCCATCGTCGGCCCGTGGGACGGCACCTCACAGCCCGACGCGGACGCCATCGCACGGCTGGCGACAGCAACCCGGCTGATGGCACAGTGGCGCAACAACGCCAGCCTGGCCGACTGGCAGCCCGCACCCGGCTCGGCCGATCCGGCGTTGGTGGAGACCCTGCGCGCGTACCTGCGCGAAGGCTGCCGCTTGCCGGCCTGGCTGGACCCGGCCCGGGTGGCCCGCGCCGAAGCGATCTTCATGCATGAGGGCCCGCTGTCGTGCACCCTGCTGTTCTGCGCCAGCCTGCCCGAGTGTTATGTGCCGCCCCAGTTGGCCGAGGTGCTGCACGTGGCGGGGCAGCTCGAGGCGCACACCGAACACCGCATCCGCCAGACCGCCGCGATGGTGTTCCCGGTCATGCTCAAGGGAGGCCTGACCGATCCGGCCGGCAGCGGCATCGCCCAGGTGCTGAAAGTGCGGCTGATCCACGCCACGATCCGTCACCTGATCCTGCACGGCGATCCCGAACAGATGCCCGGCGCCGTGGCGGCGCAGCCCCCGGCAGGGCCTTCGGCGGGTGGACATGGCGCGCTGTACCAAGCCCTGCTGGCCCACGGCTGGGACATCGGGGCCCGCGGCCTGCCCTGCAACCAGTTCGAACTGGCCTACACCCTGCTGACCTTCCACTACGTCTTTCTGCGTGGCATGCGGACGCTGGGGTTGGGCCTGGCCCCAGCCGACGAAGACGCCTTTCTCCATGCCTGGAACGTGGTGGGTCACGTACTGGGCGTGCGCGACGACCTGCTGCCGGCGAGCTATGACGACGCCGCCGCCAGCTTCGAGCGAATGCAGGCGTTCGGTCGCGCGCAGACGGCTGCACCCGATGCGCGGCCCGGTCTCGGGCAGGCCCTGATGCAGGCCATGGCGCAGGCGATCCGCCTGCCCGTCATCCGTGGCATACCGGTTCCGCTGTGCCAGTGGCTGATCGGACCGGCCAGTGCAAGGGACATCGGCATTGGCGGGGCGGTGCCCTGGCCGACCCGGCTCGCCTTCGGGATCGGCCGGTTTCTGTCGCTGTCGCTGGACCGGCTGGTGCGGCGCTTCAGGCCGAACTTTTCGCTGTCTCGCATGTTGGTGCGCGTGGTGGGCTACCACCTGCTGAAGCGCTTCCTGCTGGACCAGACCCGGCCGCTGGGCTTGCCGGAGCAGGTGTTGGACCCGATGCGCGTCACCGTGGCCGCATGGCATGATGAGCCCCGTGCGCCCGCCTGGCTCAACCGGGTGGAAGACCGATGGACCACGACCGGCCCCTGGCTGGCTGGCGGCGGTCCAGGCGACATGAACAACCGTCGTCCAGGAGTCTGAAATGCGGGTGAAATCCAGGTGGACTTGCGCATGGAGCTGGCTCGCCAGTGTGGTGCTGGCGCTTGGGCTCTCAGGGACGACGACCTGGGCGGCCAGCTCGGGCGACTTCGTCACCACGGACACCCGTTTCTGGGTCGACACCACCGGGCGCGCGACCATCGAGGACGTCGCGCGCGTGCCGGCGGACGCGATTCAGGCCCTCGAGCGCCCGCGCTCGTTCGAGATCGATCGCGGCGCGCTCTGGCTGCGCTACCCCCTGCCGGCGCTCGACCCCGCCCGACGCTGGTACCTTGTCCTCGAAGGCGGTGCGTTCACCAATCGCGCCACGCTGTACACCCCGACTGCAGACGGCCAATGGCGGCCGCAGGAGGCCGGCGACCACCTGCCTGTGTCCTCATGGTCGCACCCCGACCGCATGCCCGTATTCACGTTGGAGGGCAGCGCCGGCACAGTGGTCTGGTTGCGCCTGGAAAACCACCCGGCACCGCTGAGTCCGAGCCTGCGGCTGCTGGACGAACGGGACCTTCAACTCGCCCGCGACCGCTCGTTGCTGTCCCTGGGCATCTATCTCGGCTTTGGTCTGCTGGTGCTGTTCCTGGGCTGGGTCCATGTGCGGCTGTACGGCGACCGCGTGTTCCTCGCCTACGTCGCCTATGTCACCTGCATGCTGGGTTTCCAGATCGCCTTCACCGGCCTGGGCGGCCTCTTCTTCTGGCCGAACCTGCCGCGCTGGAACGACGCGGCGCCCGCGCTGTTCATGCTCTGGCTCACCGGGGCGGGGATCTGGTTCGTGCGCGAGGTCAGCGCGCTCTCAAGACACAGCCGGCGTCTATACCGGCTGGCCACGGTATGGTCCCTGTGCGGCTTCACCTATCCGATTCTCTATTTCTTCTTCCTCAGCCCGGCTGCCTTCAAGCTGCTGAACCTGTATGGTCTGCTGTCGGTTCTGCTGAGCTTCGCTCTGTGCATCTGGGCCTGGCGCAAAGGCGAGATCTATGCCGGCTGGATCGCGCTGGGTTTCCTGCCGCTGCACCTGGCCTACCCGTTTCCGGCGCTGCGCAGCGCCGGCGTCCTGCCGGACAGCTGGGCCACGCAATACGCCGTGCTGATCGGCTCGGCGCTGGAAATTCCGCTGCTGCTCTACATCCTGCACCGGCGCGCCAAGGACTTCAACGAGAACCGCGCACGCATGCGCGTCATCGACAGCACCGATCCACTCACCGGCCTGACCGCGCTGCCCGTGCTGCTGGTGCGCCTGCACGATGCCATTCGCCGCGCACGACGCAGCCGCCAGGAGTGTGCGCTGGTGCTCGTGGAACTCTCGAACCACGCCGAAATCGTTGCGGCAGAGGGCCGGCTGATGGGCGATCGCGCCCTGGTCGTGGCGGCGTCGCAGCTGTCGTCGGTGGTGCGCGACATCGACACCGTCTGCCGGGTGTCCAACACACGCTTCGCGCTGCTGATCGAAGCGCCTTATCGCAGTGCCCTGCTGGCGGTGCTCGCGCAGCACATCATCGCCAAGGGCCTCGCCGGTGCGCATCCGGTTCCCCTGCACCTGTCACCCCGTTTTCGGGTGGTGACGCTCGCACTGCCCGACCGCTCAGGCTCGGCGCCCATCGCGGAAGAGATGGATGTCGAGCAGATGCTGCAACGGCTGCACCGCGCGCTCGACCGTCTGGAGCCGAAAAAAGTGGTGTTGCACCTGCCGCTGCCGACCCCTGCGCCAGCGTCTGCCGCCGCATCCGCGCAGACCGCCTGACGGTTTCCGCGCCGGCGCTGGCGACCCCAACGCAGGCGCCCGGGCACCCGCAGGCGCGATTACAGGCCGAGCGCCGCGATGCCAGCCTTGGCGATCTGCGCGTCCTCGGTGGATTTCACGCCGCTCACGCCCACCGCGCCCAGGCACTGGCCGTCTTTCATGATCGGCACGCCGCCTTCGAGCAGGCCCTTGAGGTCCGGCGCGCTCAGGAACGACACGCGCCCGCCGTTGATCATGTCCTCATAGACCTTGCTTTCCCGCTGGCCCATGGCGGCCGTGTTGGCTTTGGCGGGTGCGATGTGCGCGGAAATCGGCGCGGCGCCGTCCAGGCGCTGAAGGTGCAGCAGGTGACCGCCGCCGTCCACGATGGCGATGGTCACGGCCCAGTTGTTCTTCAGCGCTTCAGCCTCGGCTGCCGCGGCGATGGCCTTGATATCGGCGGATTCCAGTAAGTAAGTGTTTTTCATGGGATGCTTTCCATCTGACGGTTGGGAAAAGCCACGAGCATAGCCGCGCAAGCCCCGCGCACTACCCCCACGCAGGGCAAAACGGTCCTGACCCGCAATTCCACACAGCTTCAAGGATTCCCCTGAAGGAACTTCGTCGCGTCCAGCGGCTCAACTACACTACGCCCGCTGCATGGTGCAGCCCATCAAGGAGTCAGATTCATGAACGATCGCGTGCAAACCATTGACCAAGGTGCAGGCTACGGCCCGATCGCCTCGCAAGGCGAACGCAACCGTGTCCTGCGCAACACCTACTGGCTGCTGGCGCTGAGCCTGTTGCCCACCGTGCTGGGCGCCTGGCTGGGCGTGGCCACGGGCATCACCAAGTCCCTGAGCGGCGGCGTCGGCCTGATCGTGTTCCTCGGCGGCGCGTTCGGCTTCATCTACGCCATCAACAAGACCAAGAACTCGGCAGCCGGCGTGCCGGTGCTGCTGGCCTTCACCTTCTTCATGGGCCTGATGCTCTCGCGCATGATCGCCATGGTGCTGGGCTTCAAGAACGGCCCGGACCTGATCATGACGGCCTTCGGCGGCACGGCCGGCGTCTTCTTCGTCATGGCCAGCCTGTCCAGCGTCATCAAGCGCGACCTGTCGGGCATGGGCAAATGGCTGTTCGTCGGCGCGCTGGCCATCATGGTCGGCGGCATCATCAACGTCTTTGTCGGATCCACCGCCGGCATGATGGTGATCTCGGTCATGGCGATCGGCATCTTCAGCGCCTACATGCTGTACGACCTTAAGCAGATCGTGGACGGCGGCGAGACCAACTACATCAGCGCCACGCTGGCCCTGTACCTGGACATCATCAACGTGTTCCAGAGCCTGCTGGCCCTGCTGGGCATCATGGGCGGCGAGCGCGACTGACGTCACATCCCGCTGCCGCGCAGAAAAAGGGCCCTTCGGGGCCCTTTTTGCTGGTGACCGCCGACCTGCTCGCGCGAGAGGCGACGCCAGTTCGGGCCACAATCGCCGTGTTGACCGCACCCTTCGCTTTCCTAGGAGAACCCATGCGCCGCCTTGCCCTGATTCCCGTTGCACTGGCCTTTTGCTGCATCGCCTTTGCCCAAGGTGATGGCGCCTATCAACAGTGGGAGCGAGAACAGCCGACCGTGCCTTGCCAGGCCCGGCGCGGCGCAGGACCGGACCAATCCCTCGCCGTCGGAACCACGCTGCCCAAAGCCTATCGCGGCAACCAGGTGGTGGTGACCGACTGGAACGCCCACAAGCTCAGCAAACCCACCTGGGGCGCCCAATGGATCCAGGTGGGCGCCGATTACGTGCTGGTGGAGCCCCTCACCCACCGCATCCGCGCGATCAAGTTCTACGGTTGCTGATTCGCTCGCCGATCACCGCTTGCGCCGGGCTGCTTCCTGCGCGTAAGGGCCTCGCGTCATGACTTACACCCGCAAGCGCCCTTCGCTGCGCCAGGCCTTGCTGGTGGCTGCTGGCCTCCTCGCGCTGGGCCTCGGGCTGATTGGCGTCGTGTTGCCCGGCCTGCCCACCACGCCCTTCATGCTGCTGGCCGCTGCGTGCTTTGCGCGGGCCTCACCGCGACTGCACCGCTGGCTCACGCAGCATCGCTTCCTCGGCCCCATGGTGCGCGACTGGGAGGCCCACCGCGCCCTTCCCCTGAGGATCAAGTGGATTTCGACCACACTGATGCTGACCATGGTGGCGCTGTCCGCCTGGCAATTCATGGGCCGGCCGTGGCTGCAGGCCCTGCTGATCGCACTGGGCCTGATCGGCGCCTGGGTGGTCTGGCGCATTCCGACGCGGCGCTGAGCTGAAGTGGCAACGGGCCTCGTCGGGTGGCGTGCCCCCCCCGGATCTGTTTCGCCCGCCTGCAATCTTCCTATTTCAATAGCAAACTATGACCATTCCACGCTGGGCGGTCTCAAATCCAAGTGCAACAGTGGGAGCTTACTGGATAGCCGGTGAGTCATTGGCC
>NZ_JAKJEW010000051.1:0-18918 GCF_022705245.1 Candidatus Skiveiella danica
GGCACGGACCTGTCTGGCTACAGCCAGGAACAGCTCGACGCCATCGCCGACGAGATCAACAACCGGCCTCGCAAAACCCTCGGATGGGCCTCGCCCATTGAGGTCTACCGCGCTTACCTGGACAAACTCGACAAGGATCCCTTGGCCATCCAGTAAGCTCTCACTGTTGCACTTGGATTTGAGACCGCCCAGCGTCATTTGGTCACATTCAGCTATAGAAAAAGGAGTGATTGCGATGCCGCAAACCGGCAGAGGGCATGCTTGCCCGATAATCGGGGCATGCTCGAACTGCTGTTCATTCGCCACGGCGAAACCGACTGGAACCGCGAACTGCGGTTTCAGGGGCAGGTCGACGTCCCGCTCAACGCCACCGGACACGAGCAGGCGCGCCGCCTGGGCGAGCGGCTGGCCAGCGAGCCTGTCCATCGGCTGTATAGCAGCGATCTGACACGCACCGTGCAGACGGCCGGGCCTGCGGCTGAGCGCCTGCGGTTGCCCAGTGTGGGCCATGTGGCGCTGCGGGAGCAGGCCTTCGGGCTGATCGACGGCATGAGCGTCCCCGATATCCAGCAACAGCATCCCGGCATCTGGGAGCGATGGCTGGCCTTCGACCCGGACTATGCCCCGCCGGGTGGCGAGAGCCAACGGCAATTCCAGGCACGGGTGCTGGGCGCCATGGCGGGCCTGGCGCAACGCCATGCCAGCGAGACGCTGGTGGTTGTCACGCACGGTGGCGTGCTCGACATCCTGTACCGCATGGCGAACGGGCAGCCGCTGGGTGGACCGCGCCAGTGCGACATCCCGAACGCCGGGATCAACCGGGTGCGCACGGACGGGCAGCGGGTCGAAATCGTCAGCTGGGCCGATACCGCGCACCTGACGGACATGCCGCCCCAGCCGGTCTACGACCAGACCCGTCTGGTACGGCCGGCAGCTGACGTCTGAGCCAAGCGGTCCCGCGCCCCGGCCTCAGGGGCCGGGCGGTTGCGGCCACGGACGCTGCACGTCGCGGATCAGCTCGAAGGCACGCGCAACCTGCAGGACACCCAGATCGTCAAAGCGATGACCGGCGATCTGCAGCCCGATGGGCAAGCCGGCCGAGGTATAGCCGCAGTTGATTGATGCGGCCGGCTGTTCCGACATGTTGTAGGGCACGGTGAAGCCGATGTGTTCCAGGGGATGCAGCGGATCGTTGGTGGGAGAGGGCAGTTCGGCCGGGAAGGCCGGCATCGGCGCCGTCGGGGAAATGACATAGTCAAAGGCGGCGCAGGCCTTGACGCTGGCCACGCGCACCGCATGGAACTGGCTGGCAGCGTGAAAGACGGCCTCGCCGTCCATGCCGGTGGCGCTGTCGGCCCAGGCCCGGATGTAGGGCAGCACCCTGGCCTTGTCTGCAGGCATCAGTGCATTCATGTCGAGGCGCGAACGCATGCGCCAGAAGTGGTCCATGCCGTCGAGCATGGTCTGGGTCATGAAGGGGCGCATGGGCTCGACGATCGCGCCCGCGGCCTCGAACCGTCGTGCGGCCGCCTGCACCGCTGCCAGCACCTCGGGTTCGGCTGGCAGGCCGCATCCGGCGTCCAGAAGCAGACCGATCTTCAGTCCGCGCAGCCGCTCGGTTCCTTGATCGAACGAGTCCCATGCGATGACCTGCCACGGCAGGCTCATGCTGTCGCGCGCGTCGGGCCGGCTCAGCGCCGCCATCATCGCGGCCGCGTCGGCAACCCGGCGCGTCATGGGACCGGCCGCGCGCCCGGTGTAGGGTGGATCGATCGGAATGCGGCCCAGGCTCGGCTTGAGGCTGAAGATGCCGCACCAGCCTGCGGGCAGGCGCAGCGAGCCGCCGATGTCGGTGCCCACGTGCAGAGGGCCGTAGCCGGCGGCGGCCGCTGCCGCACCGCCGGCGCTGGAGCCGCCGGGGGTCTTGCTCAGGTCCCAGGGGTTGCGGCTGAGCGGGTGAAAGCTGGACAGCCCGGACGACAGCATGCCGTAGTCGGGCATGGTGGTCTTGCAGACCAGCACCGCACCGGCTTCCCGCAGACGCGCCGCAGGCGGCGCATCGGCGGGCGCGGGCACCAGTTGCGTCGCGGCGGTCCCCAGCGGCACCGGGTCGCCCTGCGTGGCAATGTTTTCCTTGATCGTGACCGGCACGCCGTCCAGCGGACCGAGCGCTTTGCCTTCGCGCCAGCGGGCCTCGGATGCACGGGCCTGCACGAGGGCGTGTTCAGGGCGTAGCAGGTAGCTGGCGCACAGGTGGGGCTCCCATCGGTGGATGTGCTCCAGTACCGCCTGGGTGACCGCGACCGGAGAGAGCTGACCGGTGCGGTAACTGTCGGCGAGCTCTGCCGCCGAAAGCGCGTGAAGGTCGGACAAGAGCCAGGCCGATCAGGACCAGGACAGCGCGCCGATGTCGTTCACGAACAGCGGCATGTCCTTCCACAGGCCGCGGATGCCCTTCTGGGCCACGGTGATCCATTGCGGCTGGAACAGGAAGGCATGGACCGCGTCATTGGCCAGCATGCGCTGCGCGTCGCCCAGGAGCTTGGCCCGATCGGCGGCGCGCGGTGCGTTGTTGATCTTGTCGTAGATCTCGTTGAACTTGGGCGATTCGTAGTTCCAGTAATAGCCAGACTTGGTGAAGTTGCCAAGGTCGAACGGCTCGACATGCGAAATGATCGTCAGGTCGTAGTTCTTGTTGCCGTAGACGCCGCTGAGCCACTGGGCCCACTCGACGTTCTGCAGCTTGGCCACAATGCCGACCTTGGCCAGCTGCGCGGCGATGACCTCGCCGCCCTGGCGTGCATACGGAACCGGAGGCAGGACCACGCTGAGCTCCAGCGGTGTCTTGACGCCGGCCTCGGACAACAGGGCGCGGGCCTTGTCCGGGTTGTAGGGGTTGATGCCGGTGGTGTCCACATAGCCGAATGCGCCGGGCACGTAATGGCTGCCGATGGGCACACCGAATCCGTCGACGGCGCCTTCGATTACGGCCTTGCGGTCGATGGCCGCCGCTATGGCGCGGCGCACCCGCACGTCGTCGAGGGGCTTCTTCTTGTTGTTGATCGCCAGGATGGTCTTGGCGCGCGAGCCGCTGATGATGATCTGGAAGCGCGGGTCCCGCTTGAACTGCTCCAGGCTGCGCGCCGCAGCCACGCGTGGAAATGCGTCCACATCGCCCGATAGCAGGGAAGCGACCTGCGCGGCCGGGTCGGAAATGAACCGGAAGGTCGCCTTGTTCATCTTGATGGCGGCCGCATTGCGGAAGTTCGGCCACTTGACCAGCGTGACGGAGGCGCCTTGCTTCCAGCTGTCGAGCTTGTAAGGCCCGGTGCCGACCGGTTTCGTGGCGTTGGTGTCGGCGCTCTTGGGCTCGACGATGACCGCGGTGGCCTGCCCCATCAGGAACAGGAAGTCCGGGTTGAGCTCCTTGTTGATCACGACCACGGTGTGCTCGTCCACCACGCCGACGCGCTCCATCGAGGCGAACGTGCGCTTGTCCTTGTTGGTGCTCTTTTCACCGGCGGCGCGCTCGAAAGAGAACTTGACGGTGGAGGCGTTGAACGGCTCGCCGTTCTGGAATTTCACGCCCTTGCGCAGCTTGAAGGTGTAGGTCTTGAGGTCGGGCGAGACTTCCCAGCTCTCCGCCAGCAGCGGCGTGACGCTGCCGTCGGAGTTGATCTTGGTGAGGGTCTCGAAGATGTTGTACAGGACGATTTCGGCTATCGCAGAGGCGGCGCTGGCCGTGGGGTCGAGTCCGGCAGTCGGCTCCAGCGTCATGCCCAGGACCACGGCGTCCTTGCGCTTCTGGGCCAGCGAAGCAAGCGGCAGGGTCGCCAGGGAGGCGGCTGCGACGGAGTTGATTGCAAAGTCACGGCGTTTCATGGATGGCTCTCCTGTTAATGGGCGCATATTAGCAATGAAATGATCCTGCCAGGCGTCAGAAGGCCACGCGGGGAACGGCGTCGACCAGCTTGCGCGTGTATGGGTGCACCGGCCGCGTGAACAGCGTCTGCGGCCTGCCGGACTCGACGATCAGGCCACCCTGCATGACCGCGACGTCGTCGCAAAGATGCTGGACCACCGCAAGGTCGTGGCTGATGAGCAGGTAGGTCACGCCGAACTGCTCCTGCAAGTCCATCATCAGGTTCAGCACCTGGGCCTGCACCGACACATCCAGCGCGCTGACCGGCTCGTCGGCGACGATCAGTTTCGGGCGGGTGATCAGCGCCCGTGCGATCGCAATGCGCTGGCGCTGCCCGCCGGAGAATTCGTGCGGGAACTTGTCCAGATCCGACTGGCGCAGGCCGACCGCATCCAGCGCCTGGGCCACGCGCTCGCGCTGTTCCGATCGCGAAGGCGTGTGCGGCGCAGCCAGCGCGGCCAAGGGCTCGGCCACGATGCGCGCGACGGACTGGCGCGGGTCGAGCGAGCCGAAGGGGTCCTGGAAGACCATCTGGAAGTCGCGCCGGGCACTGCGCAAGGCATCGGCTTGCAGCGCGTACAGGTCGCGCCCTTCCAGCCGCACGCTGCCGCTTGTGGGCGCCTCCAGGGCCATCACACAGCGCGCCAGCGTGGATTTTCCGGAGCCGGATTCGCCGACGATGCCGAAGCTGCGCCCGGCCTGAACGTTCAGGCTGACGCCGCGCAGGGCCTCCAGGACCCTGGGGGGGCTCAGCAGGCTTTCGCGTGGCAGCCGGAAGTGCTTGACGAGGCGCTCGACGGCGAGCAGCGGTGCGGGCGTGTTCATCCAGCCGACTCCAGCAAGGCGCAACGGGCGTGGTGCTCATGCCCGAGCCGGGAGTCGGCTGGCATCCGGGATTCGCAGGTGGGCATCGCCACGGCGCAACGTCCGGCAAACGGGCAGCCGGGGGGCATGTGGCGCAACTCCGGCACGTTGCCCGGGATGGCGGCCAGGCGGGCGCGTTGGCCACCCGGCTGGCGCTCCTGCGGACCGAGTTGCGGCCGGGAGCCGAACAGGCCCTGGGTGTACGGATGGGCGCGCCGGGTGAACACGTCGCGGGTGGGGCCGCTCTCGACCACCAGGCCACCGTACATCACCATCATGCGCTCGACATTCTGGGCAATGACGCCGAGGTCGTGGGAGATCAGGATCAGCCCCATGGAACGTTCGCGCACCAGATCGCGAATCAGCTGCAGGATCTGCCCGGCGATGGTGACATCCAGCGCCGTGGTGGGCTCGTCCGCGATCAGCAGGTCGGGCCCACAGGCCAGCGCCATGGCAATCGTGATGCGCTGGCGCTGTCCGCCGGAAAACTGGTGCGGCCAGGCGTCGAAGCGGCGCGCGGCGTCCGCGATACCGACGCGGTCGAGCAGGGCCACCGCCTCCTTGCGCGCGGCGGCCGCGTTCAGGCCGCGGTGCAGGCGCAACGGCTCGGCCACCTGGTGTCCGACGGTGTGGACCGGGTTGAGGGCCGACATGGGCTCCTGGAAGACCATGCCGATCCGGTCGCCACGCAGGGCGCACCAGCGGGCCTCGCTTTGTCCGATCATTTCCTCGCCGTGAAAGCGCAGACTGCCCGAGGCCACGGCGCCCTCGGGTTGCAGGCCCATGATTGTCATGGCGGTCAACGACTTGCCGCAGCCCGACTCGCCCACCAGTCCCAGAGTCTCACCACGGCGCAGCGTGAAGCTCACGCCGCGCACGGCGTTCACCATGCCGCCATGCGTGCGCAGACGAAGGCCCAGGTCGTTGACTTCCAGCAAGGGCGAGGTGTTCATCATGGTTTCAGCGCTTGCGGGTCAGGCGCGGATCAAGCAGGTCGCGCAGCCCATCGCCCAGCAGGTTCAGTCCCAGCACTGCCAGCGCGATCGCCACGCCCGGGTAGACGGCCAGCATCGGGCTCTGGAACAGCAGTGTCTGGGCCTCGCTGAGCATGCGGCCCCAGGACGGTTGGGGCGGCTGGGTGCCCAGGCCCAGATAGGACAGGGCCGCTTCGGCCAGGATCGCGATGGCGAACTGGATGGTTGCCTGCACGATCAGGACCGAGGCGATGTTGGGCAGCACGTGCTCGATCGTGATGCGCCATGGCCCCTTGCCGCAGGCCTGGGCCGCCAGGATGAAGTCGCGTGAGCCGATGGCGTTGGCCGAAGCGCGGGTGACGCGCGCGAAGGTGGGGATGTTGAAGATGCCGATGGCGATGATCGAATTGACGATGCCGGCGCCGAAGACGGCAGTCATCATGATCGCGGACAGGATGGCGGGAAAGGCAAACGTGAAATCGGCCAGGCGCATGATCAGCTCCTCGACCCAGCCGCGACGTGCCGATGCCACGAGCCCCAGCGCGCCACCGATGCCCAGGCCAATGCCCACCGCGATGACGCCGACCAGGATGGAGTTGCGCGCGCCCACCAGCAGCAACGAGGCGACGTCGCGCCCGAACGGGTCTGTGCCCAGCCAGTGCGCGGCCGAAGGGGGCTGCAGCTTGCCTGCCAGATTCATCTCGTAGGGTGACCAGGGTGTCCAGACCAGCGACAGGGCAGCGGCGGCGACCAGCAGCAGGGTCAGCGCGCTGCCGATGACGAAACTGGGGTGCCGCAACGCGCGGTGCATGAAGCCCCCCCACGCACGGGTTGCCGGCGACATCGCTGGCACGGCGCTCAAAAGGAAGACTCCCGGCTCATATGTCGCTGGCCTTCACGCGGGGGTCGATCACCGCGTACAGCAGATCGACGACGAAATTCACGATGACCACCATCGCCGCCAGCAGCATGACGCAGTTGCGCACGACGATCAGGTCCCGGTTCGAGATCGACTGGAAGATCAGCCGCCCCAGGCCCGGAAGGTAGAAGACGTTCTCCACGACGATCGTGCCGGCCAGCAGGTTGGCGAACTGCAAGCCCATCACGGTGACCACCGGAATCAGGGCATTGCGCAGCACATGGCGCCACAGGGTTGCGCGGCGCGAGAGCCCTTTCGCGCGCGCGGTGCGCACATAGTCTTCACGCATGACCTCCAGAACGGCCGAGCGCGTGATGCGCGCCAGGATGGCCGCCTGGACGACGGCCAGCGAAATCGCCGGCAGAAGCAAGGCTTTGACACCGCCCAGAACGCCCTCATCCTCCCAGCCCGGGAAGCCACCGGCGGCAAACCATCGCAGATGCACTGCAAAAAGAAGGATCAGCAGGATGGCAAACCAGAAGTTGGGTATGGCCACGCCCACCTGCGTGGCGGCCATCAGCCCGACATCGCCGGCGCGATTGTGGTGGGACGCGGCATATACGCCGACGGCCAGCGCCAGCACCGTGGTCATGGCCATTGCCATCACCGCCAGCGGTACGGTCAGCGTCAGGCGCTCGAGCACCAGTTCCAGCACCGGGGTGCTGTAGACATAGCTGTTACCCAGGTTGCCAGTCAGCATGCCAGCGATCCAGGATCCGTAGCGTTGAAGGGGCGGGTGATCCAGCCCCAACTGGCGGGCCAGTGCCTGGACGGCTTCGGGCGAGGCGTCGGGCCCCATCAAAATCTGCGCGGCGTTGCCCGGCAGGATCTCGAGTACCCAGAAGACGACCACGGACGCCGCCAGCAGGGTGGCGATCAACGTGAGCAGGCGCTTCAGCAGGAAGAGGGGCATGTCCGATGGGAGTCATCCGGTCCGCGCGACCGGGGTGGCCGGACGGATCGGAAGGCCATTATCCGTGCAAGCGGGGGGTCGGTGCCGCCGGCGTCGTTCTAACCCGGTGAGCCGCAGTGTTGGCTTGAACCGTCGATAATCAGGGACATGAATCGCCCAGTCCGTCACGTGCGTGCCACATCTGCAGAGGTCGGGGCCGGTGCCGCATTCCCAGGGGGTGGCGCATGGCCTTGATGATCACCGACGAGTGCATCAATTGCGACGTCTGCGAGCCCGAGTGCCCCAACGAAGCCATCTACCTCGGCGCAGAGATCTACGAGATCGACCCCGGGAAATGCACCGAATGCGTGGGTCATTTCGACGAGCCGCAGTGCGTTCAGGTGTGTCCGGTGGCCTGCATTCCCTTGCACCCGGGCCATGTGGAGAGCCAGCAGACGCTATGGCAGAAATTCCAGCGCCTGCAGGCGGCCAGTGCCGTCAAGGACTCCTGAATCGAGTTTTTCAGGGTCTTTTCGGGCCTTTCCCAGCGTCAAATGGCCATGAGACGCTATCAATTTGATAAATGGCGACGCCCTGGTTCTATTCGGGCCGAGGCGGCTTGGGCCGAGGGGGCTTGGCGGTATGAATCAGCAACGTGGCCTTGTCCATCTCTCCAGCCATGAGGGCGGGGACGCTGTGCAGGGCGCGCACGATGCAGGTGTCGATGGCCTCGCGTTGCTCGGCCAGAGGCTTCTTGAGCACCCAGTTGATCACCTCGGCCTTCACGCCGGGATGTCCGATGCCCAGGCGCAGGCGCCAATAGTCCGATGTGCCCAGCTGGGCATGAATGTCACGCAGACCGTTGTGACCGGCGTGACTGCCGCTGAACTTGAGCTTGACCTGCCCTGGCGTCAGATCGAGTTCGTCGTGCGCCACCAGGATTTCGTCCGGCTGGATCTTGTAGAAGCGCGCCAGCGCGGCCACCGAGCGGCCTGACAGGTTCATGAAGGTCTGTGGTTGCAGCAACCACACGGTGTGGCCGTGGACACTGGCGCGCGCCACGCGACCCTGGAAACCCTTTTCCGGCTGAAGGCCCACCTTGAGCTCAGCGGCCAGCGCGTCGATCCACCAGAAGCCGGCGTTGTGCCGCGTGGCTTCGTATTCGGGGCCGGGGTTGCCCAGGCCAACAAAGAGTTTGATCATGGCAGGCGATTATCTGTGCTCAAAAAGCAGAACGGCCCACCGAAGTGGGCCGTGCGGGCGCTCATGCGTGGTCGTGCTTACTTCTTGCCCTTGCCCTTGGCAGCGGGTGCGGCAGGCGCGGCAGCGGCTGCGGCCGCATCGGGCGCCGGCGTTTCAGCGGCAGCAACCACCACGGCGGAAACCACAACCGGGTTGTTCTTGCCATGCGTGACTGCAGACACCCCCTTGGGCAGGCTGATGTCCGCCAGGCGCAGCGACATACCCTTGTGAAGGCCGCTGAGGTCCACCGTGATGAACTCAGGCAGGTCGGACGGCAGGCACAGGACGTCGATTTCCGTGACCACGTGGTTGGCAATGCAGCCATCCGTCTTGATCGCGGGGGAGTTTTCTTCGCCGACGAAGTGCAGCGGCACCTTCATGTGCAGCTTGGTGGTGGCATCCACGCGCTGGAAATCGATGTGCAGGATCTGCTGCTTGTACGGGTGCATCTGCACGTCGCGCAACAGGACCTTGTTCTCTGCGCCGTTCAGTTCCATATCCAGAACGCTGGAATGGAAGGCTTCTTTCTTCAGGGCATGCCACAGGGCGTTGTGATCGAGCTCGATCAGCTGGGGTTCGGCGGCACCACCGTAAACGATACCGGGCGTGCGACCGGTGATGCGGAGACGGCGGCTCGCACCCGTACCCTGCTTGGCGCGCTCAAAAGCGACAAATTTCATTTTCAACTCCAAAAGAGAGCCCACCGCGACCAGTGTGGCTCCAACCAAAAAAGGCCTGCTTCACGCTGCCGTGCCGCAGACCCGCGATGTGTTCCCGATCAGAACAGGTGATCCTGATCCGAGAACAAACTCATGACCGACTCGCCCTTGGCGATGCGCTGAATGGTTTCAGCGATCAGTGGCGCGACCGAAAGCTGCCGGATCTTCTGGCAGTTGCGGGCGTCATTGCTCAGAGGAATGGTGTCGGTGACGACGACCCCATCCAGCGCTGTTCCGTTGGCGATGCGATCGACGGCCGGTCCGGAAAAGATGGGGTGCGTGCAGTAGGCGTAAACCTTTTTGGCGCCACGCGCCTTGAGGACTTCGGCGGCCTTCACCAAGGTGCCGGCGGTGTCGATCATGTCGTCCATGATGACGCAGTTGCGTCCTTCGATTTCACCGATGACGTGCATGACCTCGCTGACATTGGCCTTGGGACGGCGTTTGTCGATGATGGCCAGGTCGCATCCGAGCTGCTTGGCCAGTGCGCGTGCGCGAACCACGCCACCTACGTCCGGAGAAACCACGATGAGGTTCTCGTAGTCTTTCTGTCGCAGGTCGCCCAGCAGGACCGGCGAGGCGTAGATGTTATCGACCGGGATGTCAAAAAAGCCCTGGATCTGGTCGGCGTGCAAGTCCATCGTCAGCACGCGGGCCACGCCCACCGTTTGCAGCAGGTTGGCCACCACCTTGGCCGAAATGGGCACGCGGGTGGAGCGCGGACGCCGGTCCTGGCGGGCGTAGCCGAAATAGGGAATCACGGCGCTGATGCGTTCGGCCGAGGCGCGCTTGAGCGCGTCGACCATGATCAGCAGTTCCATGAGGTTTTCGTTGGTCGGCGCACAGGTGGACTGCACCACGAACACATCGCGGGCCCTCACGTTCTGTTTGATTTCGACAGTGACTTCGCCGTCGGAAAAGCGACCCACATCCGCTGCACCCAGCGTGGTTCCCAGATGACGAGCGATCTCGGCCGCGAGCGCCGGGTTGGCATTGCCGGTGAAAACCATGAAGTCGGGTTGGTTGGCTTGCATGAGCATCCCAGCAGTCAAAAAATATGCCACTACGTACGACGTATTTGGCAGGGGAGGAAGGATTCGAACCTTCGCATGCTGGAATCAAAATCCAGTGCCTTAACCAGCTTGGCGACTCCCCTACACAGGTGGACAGATTTTCACTGCCCACCGTTCAACTGTCGCTGGATGCCCAGCCCTGCAAGGGATGAACAGCCAAATTGCTGCATGTTCTGACCTGCCATGTGCCAGGCACACTGCCGAGGTCAATGCCATCCAGCATTTGCGCAAACACCGCGCTTCCAGAGCCTGTCATCCGGCCCTCCAGACCGACCGCTTCAAGCCAGTCAAGGGCTTGGCCGATCTGGGGACATTGCCTCATCGCGACGGGCTGCAGATCGTTACGTCCGAAGTCGTAAGGGTGTGCTGCAAAGCCTGAGATTGTAGCAGGAATTGTGTCGCGCTTCAGGTCGTGGCTCGCAAAAATCGACGCGGTCTCGACTCCCACGGGTGGCTTGATCACAACAAACCGTGCTGAAGGCAGTTCCAGCGGGGTGATGATATCGCCGACGCCTTCCACCCAGGCGTTGCGTCCTCTGACAAAAAAAGGCACGTCGGCACCCAGACGGATGGCCAGTGCCAAAAGTTGCTCGATCGATAGGTTCAGCTTCCACAGGCGGCTCAACGCCATCAGGCAACTGGCTGCATCGGAGGAGCCGCCTCCCATGCCCGCTTGAGCGGGGACGCGCTTTTCGACACTGATATCGACCCCGAGGGGACATTGGCTGAACGATTGAAGGCTGCGTGCGGCGCGGATGACAAGATCGTCTGGCGGCAGAGCTTCGGTCAGGTCCCGGCGGGTGATGACCCCGTCGCTACGGAGTTCGAAGTGAAGGGTGTCGCACCAGTCGATCAGCATGAAAACCGATTGCAGGAGGTGGTAACCATCCGGGCGGCGCCCGGTGACGTGCAGGAACAGGTTGAGTTTGGCCGGTGCCGGTACGTCGTATAGCGACTTCATTGCGGGATTATCGTCTTCGGTCCCACGGTTTCGGACGGCACATCCAGGATCAGCTTCAGTTCCGCGACCGGCGCCGGAACCTCCCGTCGCGCCCGCAGGCGACCCTGACCGAGTTGGGAAAGATCCGGTTGCCAGCCACCCGCGGTGGTGCCGACGCCCTTGAGCCAGTCGAACAGGGCCTGAATGGGCAAGGCGGTACCGGTCGCTTCGCGGCTCAGGGCTTCAACCGAGTCCGCCTGATGCGTCGTCTGCCCGTTGCGCAGGCGGGCATCGCCCGGCGCCCAGCGCATTTCTGCGACGACGTTGCCCAGGGGACTGATCAGGCTCAGTTCGCCGGCGTCCGCCGTTCCCTTGAGTTCAAAAGTGGCAAAGAAGGCCTGCGGCGGCTCGGTGGCCAGGTTCAATGCCATCCGGCCAGACCAGCTGTCTGAGGGCGGACCCTCGCGCCGGTTTTCAATAGCCGTCGTGCTGCATCCGGCCAACAGGTGGGCAGCAAGCGCCAGAAGGAAGAAGAGGCGCCGCGCGGCATTCACGGATTCACCTGAAACCGCCTCAGAGTCTCGGTGAGGGTTTCGCTTTCAGAACCCTCCCGCAAGCCTTCTTTCCAGACCGTCAAGGCCTGCTCGCGCTGACCCGACACCCAGAGCACCTCTCCAAGGTGTGCCGCGATGTCTGGGTCGGGTCGCGCTTTGTATGCGCTTTGAAGGATCTTCAGCGCTTCGGACGTGTTGCCGCTGCGAAACTCGACCCACCCGAGACTGTCCCGGATCATGGGGTCATCTGGGGCAAATTCGAGGGCCTTGTTGATCAGTTGCCGGGCTTCGGCCAAGCGGATGTTGCGATCGGCAAATGAGTAGCCGAGCGCGTTGTAAGCATGGTGGTAATCCGGTTTCGCAGCAACGAGCGCACGCAACAGCCGCTCCATGGCTTCAAAGTTGCCCATTTTTTCGGCCACAAGCGCCTGGTCGTAGAGGAGCTCGTGGTCTTCGGGCTTGCGCTGGATGGCGGCGCCGAGCAATTCGTACGCCTCCACCAGTTTTCCGTTCTCGCGCAGCAATTGCACCTCCGCCATCAGCCTTGTGCGCTCGTCGGCGGGTGTTGCCGCTGGCCAGGCTTGTATCAGCTCGCGAGCCTGCTCCATGCGGCCCTGCCGCGCGAGGAGCTGGGCACGTCGGGTCGTAATAATGATTCTGTCGCCCGGGTTCTCGATCCTCTCCAGCCACTTCTCGGCCAAGGCGAAGTTCTTGCGCTTCTCGGCGATCTGGGAAAGACCGAGAAATGCCTCAGTCTGGGCGCGCTGCTGTGCATCCGAGGTGGGATTGGGAGTGACCTCCAGGTAGCGACCCAGCGACATCTGCGCCGGCTCCAGGCGGTTCTCCTGGAGTTGCAGGAGTCCCAGGGTGAGCCAGGCAGGTGCGTACGCGGGGCGCTCCTTGGTCAGCAACTCGAGCTGATGAAGGGCATCCGCGGGCCGTTGCGCGTCCAGAAGCACACGGGCATATGCCATGCGGACTTCTGGTGTCGGATTCTTTTCCAGGACGCTTCGGACCAGGGGTTCGGCAAGAGGTTGGCCGGGTGCCATCAACTCCAGCGCCAGCAAGGCCGCATCTTCATCACCCGCATCGATTCCCACAGCTTTGCGAGCCGCGTCAAGTGCACCTGCAGTCTCGCCGGCCATTGCACGCATCCGTCCAATGGCGACCCAGGCCGCAGCTCCGGTCTCTTTTCGATTCAGGTGATCGGCCAAGGCCTGCTCGACGACGCGAGCCGCCATCTTCTTGTCGGTCACCCGCATGAACCCGCGCGGAATCGCGGCGATGATGCCGGCGCGATCCCGCAGGGGTGTGGCAGCCAATTCTGAAGCCAGGAGGGCGCCGACATCGGACAGGCGGTTCAACGCCAGCATCAATTGCAGAGTGGTCCGCTTCGCCTCGCGGGATTCCGGTTGGGCCTGCATCCAGGCTCTTACCGCCTGCAGGGCGGCTTCCCCGGCCCGTGATTGAACGGCGACGGTTACGGCGCGCTGGTACAAATCCGGGTCATTCGTCTTGCGCGCGGCATCCAGCAGCAGCGAATAGCCGGCTCCGGGATCTCCGTCCTGGACATTGAGTTCGCCGAGCAGCAGCTGATAGAAAAGCGAGGCATCCATTGCCGAGGCGCGCACCGCGTTCTTGCCATCGTCTCCTGCGGAGGCTGACTGCGCGAAGGTCCCCAAGGGAAGCAGCAGGACGGCAAGGATACAGAATACGGACTTCATCGGCTCATAATAATCCAAGGGCTTCGGCCCTGTCGTGCCATGCCAGAATTACCCGAGGTTGAGGTCACGCGAAGGAGTTTTTCCGAACGCATCGCCGGCGCGCGCATTCGGGCGGTTCGTTTGGGCAAGCCGTTGCGCTGGCCGCTGGGCGAAGCTGCGGACACACTGTGCGGACTCGCCGTTCTGGCAGTCCGACGCCGGGGCAAATACCTTTTGCTGGACCTGTCGGAAGGCTGGTTGTTGCTGATTCATCTGGGCATGTCGGGCAGTCTCCAGTTCTCCAATGATTTACCCCCGGGCGGTTCCCACGATCACTTCGATCTGGTGACAACCGCCGGAACCTTGCGATTGCATGACCCGCGCCGGTTTGGCGCCGTGGTCCTCACAACGGGGCAGACGTCCGCGACCGCCATCAAGTTGCTTGGGCGGCTGGGCGTTGAGCCGCTTGAAGACGATTTCACGGCAACCGCCTTTCACGTGGCCCTGAAGACCCGCAGTGCGGCCATCAAGCAGGTGTTGTTAACCGGTGATGTCGTTGTGGGCGTCGGCAACATTTATGCGTCCGAAGCGCTTTTTCTTGCGGGCATACGGCCCACAGTGCGGGCTTCGCGGATCACCGCAGCGCGCGCTGAAAGGCTTCGCGCAGCCATTCGCGACGTCCTGGCGAGGGCGTTAGAGCAGGGAGGAAGCACGCTGCGGAACTTTTCCAGTTCCGATGGCCAGGTCGGGCACTTCCAGTCGGAAGCGATGGTTTATGGGCGTGCCGGGCAGGCCTGTCGGCAATGCGCCAGTCCGATCCTTCAGATCCGTCAGGGCCAGCGGTCGACCTTTTATTGCAAGGTGTGTCAGCGAACGTAGGACTTCGGACAGGCAAGACGCGGTGTTATATTGATTTGCTAGCGGGAGGCGTCGTGGCGGCATCATTCAACCAACAGTTCGACCAGCATGGTGCATGGCGCCGGGAGTTCAGCCTGCGCCTGAAGTTGCTGGGCGACTGGATGAAGGATCATGAGCTGCTCGATGCGGCGCTGCAAGACCGCCTCCAGCGTCTGGAGACCCAGGTTCGTGCCGACAAGGTCATGGTGGCCTTTGTTGCTGAGTTCTCTCGGGGGAAGTCCGAGCTGATCAACGCGATGTTTTTTTCCGACTACGGTCGGCGCATCATGCCGGCGAGCGCTGGGCGCACTACGATGTGTCCGACCGAGATCGGATATGACCCGGATGTGCCTCCCTGTTTGCGGCTGTTGCCGATCGAAACGCGACTGCAGCCCCAAGCCTTGATGGAATGGCGTTTGGTGCCGGAAAAGTGGAACCGCATCGACCTGGACGTCACCAACGCTGAACAACTCGCCGGTGCGATGGAGAAAGTGGCTGAAACGCTCCGAGTCACTCCGGACGAAGCCCGCGCGCTCGGCTTCTGGCATGACGACGCTCCCGCTGACAACCCCTTGCCTGACGCGCAGGGCATGGTGCAGGTGCCGAAGTGGCGTCACGCCCTGATCAACATGGCTCACCCGCTCCTCAAGCAGGGGCTGGTTGTTCTTGATACACCGGGGCTGAATGCCATTGGTGCCGAGCCCGAGTTGACCGTGAACCTGATTCCACAGGCGCAGGCGGCTGTGTTCATCCTGGCGGCCGACACCGGCGTCACCAAATCCGATCTGGCGATCTGGCGCGAGCACCTTGCAACGCAGACCGACGCAGTGGCCGCACGTATCGTGGTTCTCAATAAGATAGACACGATGTGGGATGCGCTCAGCACGCCAGAGGGTGTTCTGGCGCAGATTGACCGACAGTGCGCGACATCCGCAGAGATCCTGGGGGTACCTTTGTCGCAGGTAATTGCGGTATCCGCGCAGAAGGGACTTCTGGCAAAAGTCAATGGCGACAAAATGCTGCTAGCGGCGAGCCGGCTGCCCGTTCTCGAGCAGGCCTTAGGTGAGGGGTTACTGGGGCAGCGTCAGCATATTTTGCAGGCGACTGTTTTGGCCGGGGTTGCAGATTTGCGTTCCGAGGCGGGCCGAGTCATTACGATTCGTCGGCGGGATCTGGCGGAACAGGTTCAAGAGCTCAAGGGCCTGCAGGGCAAGAACTTCACGGTCATCCGGCAGATGCGCAACCGAATCGAGCAGGAGCAGGCCGAGTTCGGCGGCAGCGCGACGCGCATTCATGCCCTGCGGTCGGTCCATCTGAAGATGCTGCGTGATGTTTACGGGGTGCTTGGAACGGGCGCGCTGAAGGCTGAACTCGCCGAACTGAACTCCACGCTGAAGCAACCGGGTATCAAGTTTGGTGTCAAGAAAGCCTACGGGCAGACATTTGATCGGTTGCGGGCAAACCTGCGGCAAGTCCAGGGATTCAACACCGAGATTCATTCCATGCTCGGTGGGACTTTTCTGCAGTTGAATACGGAGTTTGGATTTTCTTTGCATTTGCCAAAGGCGTTTGATCTGGCTTCGCACCTGCGTGATCTGGATAGCGTTGAGCGCGGGCACGTCCAGTATCTGTCTGTCGGAAATTCCATCAGGCTGGCACAGCCCGAATTCGCGGATCGACTGGTACGGGCGTTGGCGACGCGGGTTCGGTCGATTTTCGAAGCCGTGCAGACCGAAATGGAGGCTTGGAACAAGTCAGCCATGGCTCAGCTTGACGTGCAGTTGCGCGAGAGGCGACGTAACTTCGAAAGAAGAATCGAGGCCATCGAGCGCATTCAACAGGCCGCAGGTGGACTGGATGAGAGGATTGAAGAGATCCGAACCCAAGAGGGCGCTTTCGTCCAACTCGACACACGCCTGAACGAGTTGGTTGCCCAGTTCGCTCGGGAGCCAGGCCACGCACCCGGCGAGCAACGGACCCACGCTTTGCCCCATTGAAACCTGGTGCATGAGTTCCAGTGGAAACGACTTCGCATCGGTGGTCATCCGATGGCAGAGAGATCACGGGCGCCATGACTTGCCGTGGCAGCAGACCCGTGATCCCTATCCCGTCTGGCTGTCGGAAATCATGCTGCAACAAACCCAGGTTGGCACGGTCAAGGCCTATTACGCCCGCTTCCTCGAGCGGTTTCCCGATATGGATGCTTTGGCCGCCGCCGACCTCGACGAGGTGCTATCGGTCTGGAGTGGGTTAGGCTATTACAGTCGTGCACGCAATCTTCATCGGTGCGCACAGGCGGTACGGGACCGATTTGGCGGAAAGTGGCCCCGTTCTCCCGATGTGCTTGAGACCTTACCGGGGATTGGGCGTTCAACGGCCGCCGCCATTGCCGCCTTCTGTTTCGGGGAGCGTGTGGCCATCCTGGACGGAAACGTCAGGCGGGTGCTCTCACGCGTCCTCGGATTTGACTCGGACCTGTCGAAGGCGGCGAATCAGCGCGCCCTGTGGGCCTTGGCCGAGCAGCTTCTTCCGGTTGATCATCTCCGCCAGACCATGCCGGCGTACACCCAGGGTCTCATGGATATCGGGGCGACGGTGTGTCGCGCTCGCGGCCCCGACTGTGGCGCCTGCCCGGTGGCCTCCGTCTGCACCGCCCGACGCGACGGAGATCCGCACGCCTATCCTGTCAGGAGCCGAAGGCTGTCCAGAAGTGCGCAATTTCTCTGGTTGCTTTGGGCGGTTCGAGCCGATGGTTCGGTATGGCTTGAGCGACGACCGACGCCTGGCGTCTGGGCCGGACTGTATTGCCTGCCGGTGTTCACGTCATGGGATGCATTGACGTCGTCTGTCGCGGCTCCTGGATCTGCGACCCTCGAATGCCTGCCTGTTGTGGTGCACGCGCTGACCCACAAGGATCTGAGTTTGCACCCGGTACGGATTCCAATGGCAGGAGGTCAATTGACGCCAGGTGATGGCGGTGAATGGTTCAGCGCCGCACGATGGCCAGGTCTCGGCCTGCCGGCTCCGATCAGGAAGATCCTCAGCGCTGCCGGTTGACCGCTCAACGCCAGCTTACCTGGCGTCCAGTTCCCGGTGACGTTTCAAGGTCGTCCATACAGGCGAGAAATGGCGGACCAGTTGTTCAACCAGAAAGACAGAGCGGTGCTGTCCGCCGGTGCAGCCGATCGCCACCGTGACGTAGCTACGGTGGTCGCGTGCCAACGCCTGCAACCAAAAATCCAGAAAATCACGAATATGGAGTTCCATCCTTCGGACATCCTCGTGCTGCTGCAAGTAGGCGGCCACGGGTTCGTCCCGCCCCGTCAGGTTGCGCAATCCTGTCTCATAGTGGGGATTGGGCAGCATCCTGACATCGAACACGTAATCGGCATCGACCGGGATGCCCCGTTTGAAGGCGAATGACTCGAATACCAAGGTCAGCTGGGCAACCGGAGCCGAAATCAGCGCCTTGATGTAGCCCTGCAATTGCGACGAGCGGATGATGCTGGTATCGATCACATGAGCGTGTTCGCGAAGTGTGCCGAGCAACTCGCGCTCGAGCTCGATGGCCTCGACCAGTGCGTGTTGAGCGTCTGCATCGTCGCTGCGGGACAGGGGGTGGCGGCGCCGGGTTTCCGAATAGCGGTGAACCAGCGTCTCGGTCATGGCGTCAAGGAACAAGGATCTGACGCTGATGCCGCGCTTGCGAAGGTCGGCCAGTTGTTCGGGAACAAGCGGCAAGGACGCGGCACTGCGCACATCCATGGCAATGGCCACCTTGCGACCGCGTGGATGCTGTTCAAGCTCGACGAAAGGCAGGAGAAGCTCAGGCGGCAGGTTGTCGACGCAATAGTAGCCCGCGTCTTCCAGTGCATGCAAGGCCACGGACTTGCCAGAGCCGGACATGCCAGTGATGAGGACCACTTCAAGTGTCATGGCGTCACGAAATGAGCGGTTCCCTCGCCGCCTCGGCCCCATTCCAGCATCTCGCGCGCATGCGCGAGTGATGCCGCCGAACCTAGCCTTCCACCGATCATGCGGGCAATCTCAGTGATGCGTTGTCCTTCAACAACTTCGTTGACCGAACTTGCAATGGTTCCCGATGCTTCCTGTTTGGTGACCACCAGATGGTGATCGGCACATGCGGCCACCTGTGGTAGGTGGGTGACAGCAAGAACCTGGCGGTCCTTGCCCAATTGCCGCATCAGGCGTCCGACGG
>NZ_JAKJEW010000052.1:0-16069 GCF_022705245.1 Candidatus Skiveiella danica
CATTCTCCAGCAATGATCCTGAAGACATAACGCGTGAGATGCAAATTGGTTGTCATGTTTTTAGAGAAGATCAATAGTTGATGGGTGGTTCAATGTGGCCCCCTAAAGCGCCAGAAACAACTATCGTGATGGTCCTTTGTCTGTTGGTCTATCAGGGTATCTCGCTTCCAAAAAAAAGCCCCGGACGCAGTCTGGGGCTTTGGAGGTGAGCCCGGAGAATCAATTTCCCCCGGACCGGCCCCTCAAGGCTTGAACGTGTCGCCCAGAACGATACCCTCACGACGCGGGTCGGCGCCGCCTTCGAGCACCGTGGCGCCACTGCGCGTGGCCTTCACGATGGTGCTGATGCCGCTGCTCTGGGAGGCCACGCTGACCGTGTGACCCAGGGTGCGCAGGCCGCTGACCAGCGGATCGCTGCCGCCCGCAAGGCCGCCCGCCGGGGTCGTGGCGTTGACGTTCGGGTGCTCACCGCCGACGTTGGTGGTGGCGCTGTTGGCCGCGCCGAAATCAATCATCGACGTGGCCTGCTGCGCGTCCATGCCCCAGTCCAGCACGCCCACCAGCGTCTTGATCACGTACTGGATGATGGTCGCGCCGCCTGGCGAGCCGGTGCCCATCAGGAAGTCACCCATCGAGCCATCGTCGGCCATCTTGAAGACCAGAGTCGGTGCCATCGAGCTGCGCGGGCGCTTGTTGGCCTGCACCCGGTTGGCGATGGGTCCGCTGCTGTCGGCGGCCAGCACCGAGAAGTCGGTCAGCTGGTTGTTGAGCAGGAAGCCGTTGGTCATGCGGTACGAGCCCATGCCGCTCTCGATGGTGGTGGTCATCACCAGCACGTTGCCGTTCTTGTCCACGATGGTCATGTGCGTGGTGCCCTTGCCCTCGGCGCTGCTGATGCCCAGCGGCGCGGTGGTGAAGGTGCCGGCCACCGCTGTTCCCATGCTGCGCGTGAAGTCGATCAGATTGGCCCGGTTGCGCAGATAGGTCTTGTCCAGCAACGCGGCGGGCGAGCCGCCGGGCAGAGGCACGAAGTCGGTGTCGGCCATGTACTTGTTGCGGTCGGCATAGGCGAGTCGTCCGGCTTCGCTGATCAGGTGCACCCCCATGACCGTGGGCTTGCCGCCGTTGGTGTCCATCGCCGTGGGTTTGTAGCCGGCCAGGTAGAAGTTCTCCAGTACGCCGAGCGCCGAGGCCACCGTCATGCCGCCCGATGAAGGTGCGCCCATGCCACAGACCCAGTAATTGCGATAGGTGGTGCAGACCGGATCGCGCTTCTTGGCCTGGTAGTTGGCCAGATCACTCATCTCGGTCAGGCCGGGCGTGATCGCGAAGCTGGGGCTGCCGCCGCTGGTCATCTTGATTTTCTTGACGATGTTCTCGGCAATCGGCCCGGTGTAGAGGGCGTTGGCGCCGCTGCTGGCTAGGGCCGTCAAGGTCGCCGCGTAGGCGGGGTTCTTGATGGTGGTGCCCAGGGTCTTGGCCGAGCCGTCGGCGTTCAGGAAGTAGGCGGCGGCTTCAGGGTCGGTGAACAGCAGGGTGCGCGACCCCGCGATCGCGTCGGCCATGCGGCCGCTGATCGGAAAGCCGTCGGTCGCGAGCTGCACGCCGGAGCCGAACAGATCCTTCCAGGCCAGGCTGCCGTAATCCTTGTGCGCGAGTTCGAGCATGCGCACCGCGCCGGGGGTGCCGACCGAGCGGCCGCTCTGCTTCAGCGGTGTGAATGCGGCGCCGGACTCGGGTGCGGTTCCTGCCGGGATCGGCAGAGGTGGCGCGGTGTTGGCCGCGCTGATGGTGCGCAGGTAGTCTTCGGTGGCGGCGGCCGGCGCCATCTCGCGACCGTCATAGGACTGGACTTTCTTGGTCTTGGCGTCGTAATGCAGCATGAACGCGCCGCCGCCCAGCCCCGAAGACTGGGGCTCCACCAGACCGAGCACGGCCTGCACGGCGACCGCGGCATCGACTGCCGAGCCGCCCTTCTTGAGGACCTCGCAGCCGGCTTTGGAGGCGTAGGGATTGGCGGTGACCACCATGTAGGTCTTGGCTGAAACCAGTTTCTTGGACCTGAAGCCGGAGGCCGGTTCGGGAGCCGCCGGATCGCCCGGAAGCCCCGAGCCCACGTCGACACTCCCGCTGTCGGTGACCTGGGCGCATGCGGTGTCCTGCGCCGCCGTCGTGATGACGTCGTCATTGTTGCTGCAAGCCTGCAGTGCCAGCAGCGCGCCGAGCACGGACAGGGCGCTGAGAGTTTTCAGCAGGGGCCGCCTTGGCGGCGTCGGGTTCACTGTTTCGCTGGATTCCATGGTTTGATTCCTTGGATGGGGTGGATCGAAGGAGCATGGTAGGTCGTTGGCGGGACTTCGTGGGCATCCGAGAGCCCGGACGAGGGTAAACACCGAAGCGGACCCGTGTCAGCGGCGACAGCATGATGAACTTCCGCCGGCGGGATCCAGGTGGAGCGCTTTCGTCAGGCCGCCGATCGACCCAAAGGACCGCGGGTTGATCCTGTGGCCGTGAGGAGGGCAGGATGAAACAATCTGACGCATGACAGTTTTTCGCATCGGATCGGGCGCGGGCTATTCGGGGGACCGCATCGACCCGGCCCGCGATCTCGCTGAACGTGGGCAGCTCGACGCCCTGGTGTTCGAGTGCCTGGCGGAGCGCACCATCTCCCTCGCCCAGCTGCGGCGCAGCGCTGATCCCGACGCCGGGTTCGACCCTCTGTTGGAGGCGCGCATGCGCGCGGTGCTGCCAGCCTGCGTCGCGCAAGGCGTCACGATCATCACCAACATGGGTGCGGCGAACCCGCTTGCGGCGGGCAAGGCGGTACTCGACGTCGCACGGGAGCTCGGGTTGTCGCGCCTGCGCGTGGCGGTGGTCACGGGCGACGATGTGCTGCCCTGGATGCTGGCGCATGATGTGCCCTTGATGGACTCTGACCAGTCGGTGCGGTCACTGGACGGGAGGCTGATCTCGGCCAACGCCTACCTCGGCGCGGATGCCTTGCTGCCCGCGCTGCAGGCCAGCGCCGATGTCGTGATCACGGGGCGGGTCGCCGATCCGGCGCTGTTCCTGGCGCCGCTCATGTTTCACTTTGGCTGGGCTTTGGACGACTGGCAGCGCTTGGGGCAGGGCATCGTCGTCGGTCATCTGCTCGAATGTGCGGCCCAGGTCAGTGGCGGCTACATTGCCGACCCGGGCTTTGTCGATGTGCCCCGGCTCGACGAGGTCGGCTTTCCGCTGGCCGAGGTGCAGGTCGACGGCCGCTGCGTGATCACCAAGCTGGCGGGCACCGGCGGGCGCGTCGATCGCCTCACCTGCACCGCCCAGCTGCTCTACGAGCTCGAAGACCCCGCCCGCTATCTGCAGCCCGACGTGGTGGCCGATTTTTCCGGCGTGCACCTGACGGAAGTAGGCCCGGACCGGGTGCAGGTCGAGGGCGCCAGCGGCCATCCCCGGCCCGACCAGCTGAAGGTGACGCTGGGCTATCGCGACGGCTTCATCGGCGAGGGGCAGATCTCCTATGCCGGCCCCGGCGCCCGCGCGCGCGGCGAACTGGCACTGTCCGTGCTGGAGCGGCGCCTGCAGCGCCTCGGGCTGCAGACGCTGGAGCATCGCGCCGAACTGATCGGTGTCAACGCCATGCACGGCCCGGGGCTGGGCACGGACCGCGAGCCCTACGAGGTTCGGGTGCGACTGGCCGCTCGCACGCCAACGCGGGTGCTGGCCGAGCAGGTGGGCCAGGAGGTCGAAGCGCTCTACCTCAATGGACCGGCCGGCGGCGGCGGCGTGACGATGTCGGTTCGCGAAGCGGTGGCAGTGGCCTCAGCGCTGATCCCGCGTGAAGCGGTCGTTTGCGAATGCGAGATACTGGAGCTGTGAGATGAAGATCCGCGATATCGCACTGGCCCGCTCGGGCGACAAGGGCAACCGGGCCACGCTGAGCCTGATTGCCTATGACCCCGCGGACTACGCGCGGCTGGAGCGCGCGCTGACCGCCGAGCGCGTTCTGGCCCATTACCAGGGCGTCGTACACGGGGCGGTCCAGTGTTTCCCGCTTCCCCATCTGGGCGCCGTGCACTTCGTGATGAACGACGCGCTGGGCGGCGGCGTGACACGCTCGCTGGCGCTGGACGCGCACGGCAAGACCTTGAGCGCTGCCATCCTGGACCTGGCGCTCGACGCGGACAAGGATTGGACAGCCTCTACACTCGACCCCCGAATACCCTAGAAGGAGATCCCCATGCGTTTTGTTTCCCGTTGCCTGGCTGTCTTTTCCGGCGCCGTGCTTTTCAGCTCGGTGGCACTGGCCCAGCCGTATCCGAACAAGTCCATCAAGGCCATCGTGCCCTTCGCCGCGGGCAGTGCCACCGACCAGATCGGCCGCGCCTTTGCGGCCAAGATGTCGGAGTCGCTGGGCCAGACCATCGTGATCGACAACAAGCCCGGCGTGAACGGCATGCTGGGCGCCGATGCGGTGGCCAAGTCGGCGCCTGATGGTTACACCATCCTGATCGGGACAAACAGCACGAATGCGGCGCTGAAGTACCTCATGAAGAAGCTGCCTTATGACCAAGACACGGCCTTCGTGCCGGTCGGTTTCCTGGGTTCGGTGCCGTTGATGATTGCGGTGAACCCTGAGGTGCCGGCCAAGACGCTGAAGGAGTTCGTCGATCTGGCGAAGGCCAAGCCCGGCCAGGTGTCCTTCGCCTACGCCAGCACCTCGCAGCAGGTGTCGTCGGAGATGCTTTCCAGCATGGCCGGCATCCAGATGAACCCGATTCCCTACAAGAGCGGCCCGGCGGCGATGACCGACCTCATCGGCGGTCAGGTGAACATGTTCTCCGCCGACTTCGGCGTCACGGTGTCCCAGCACAAGGCCGGCAAGATCCGCGGCCTGGCCGTGACGTCGACGAAGCGCTCGGCCGCGGTGCCCGAACTGCCGACGGTCAACGAAGCGCTGGGCCTGAAAGATTATGAACTGATCGCCTACTTCGCAGTGTTCGCGCCAGCCGGCACGCCGCCCGAGATCGTCACCAAGCTGAACCAGGCCATCAACGCGGCGGCGCAGAGCAAGGATATCCAGGAGAAGTTTGCCGCCACCGGCTTTGCGATCGACCCCGGCACGCCGGACGCGCTGGCCCAGCGCAACAAGGCGGAAACCGTCAAGTGGGCCAAGGCCATTCGCGACGCGAAGATCGAGCAGCAATAGGGTGCGTTGATTGACGAAGAAATCCTACTGTGTAGAACCTTGAGTCTAAAGGTTATTACTCGTCGCTCATGACTCTCAACCTTTTTCTGGGACCAAGTAAGCCTGCTCCAAGGGTGGTCCGGCACTTGAATCGCATCGATAGCAAGCCTTTTCAGAACTCCGTGCTTTCAACCAATGTGTTCATTGTGGGCTGCTGCCAGTTCCGTGGACACCGACCTAAGCTTTTTGAGCTTTCTCGAACTCTAACGGACTGACATACCCGAGCGTCGAATGGCGGCGCACTGGGTTGTAGAACCGCTCGATGTAGTCGAACACGTCCGCACGAGCCTGGGTCCTGGTGCGATACACCTTTCTGGATGTTTTCTCGGTCTTCAATGAACTGAAGAAGCTTTCCATTGCCGAGTTGTCCCAGACCTCACCGGCCCGGCTCATGCTGCAGGTGATGCCCTGTTCCCGCAGCAATGCCTGGAAGTGCTCGCTGGTGTATTGGCTGCCCTGGTCCGAGTGATGCAGCAACTGCACGGGTTTTCCTCGTTTCCACACGGCCATCATCATTGCGTCGGCCACAAGCTGCGAGGTCATGCTGTCGTGCATCGACCAACCCACGACGGCGCGAGTACAAGTCCAGCACCGCTGCCGCGTATAGCCAACCCTCGGCCGTCCAGATGTATGTGAAGTCGGCCACCCATTTCTGGTTTGGCGCATCAGCCTGGAATTGGCGATCGAGTACGTTGTCGGCGATGGCGCTGCGCACGCCTTGATCCTTGGGCAGGCTCCTGCGCCGGGGCCGGGCACGCAGGCCCTGCAGGCGCATCAGCCGCTCAATTCGGTGCAGCCCGCAGTGTTGATCCTGGGCCAGCACGTCGTGCCACACGCGGCGTGCGCCATAGGTGCGGTCGCTGCCGATGAAGCTTTGACGCACCTGGGCGCCCAGCACTTCGTCGGCCTGGCTGCGGCAACTCGGCGGCCGTACCAACCACGCGTAGAAGCCACTGCGCGAGACACCGAGCGCCTCGCACAACAGGTTCACTGGCCACGCCCCTCGGTGCTTCGCAACGAACTCGAACTTCACAGTGAGTCCTTGGCGAAGTAGGCCGCGGCTTTTTTCAAGATGTCGCGCTCCATCTTGAGTTTGGTCACCTCCTTGCGAAGGCATTCAATCTCGGCCTGTTCCGGCTTCATCACGCCCTTGCCGGGGAAGGCCTCTTGGGGATCAGCCATCGCCTCTCTGATCCACTTGCGCAGCACGTTCTCATGCACGTCCAAATCCCGAGCGGCTTGCGGCAATGTCACCCCTCGGTCCTTGACCAGCCTCACGGCCTCAAGCTTGAACTCCCGGCTGAATTGCCGTCTTGTTCCCATAACCACTCTCCGGTTTCACTTTCCACCTTAACAGGGTGTCTTTGAAACCGGCAGCAGCCCAGTCCGTCAACCACCACGAGAATGACGGACATGGAGAGGACCAGCTTCACCGAAGAACAGATCATCGGGTTCCTGCAACGGACCGAGGTCGGTCTTCCAATCAAGGAGGTGTGCGGCAATGGTGGCTTCAGAGATGCCACTTCCTAGGAATGGCGCTCCAAGTTGGTGGCATGGATGTGCCCGACGCCAGGCGGTTGGGTGAGCTTGAAGGTGAGAACGCCAAGCTCAAGGAACTGCTGGCCGAATGCGGCTTGGACATGCACGCGTTCGAGAGCGTCCTTGAGGTAAAGCGCTGGTGTAGTGTTAGATGCTTCAGGTAACCACCGTGCCGAACTGGTGGCGACCATCGATGAGTACGTCGCGCATCACAATCATCATCCTCAAGCCGTTCATCTGGACCAACCGCGCTCGCGACATCCTGCAAAAGGTCATTTGCGCCAATAGCCGCTTAAATCTAGAACAGAATGCAACACTACACTCCAAGCTACCTGCTTGACCGGCGGTGGCGGTCCTTTCAGAAGCGGATGTTGGACGGGTTGGTATTTGGCCCCGGTGTGGGTGTGGCGGCGGGACGCGGACGGGTGTTGAAGGTCTCGACCGTGGGTTCACCCGATGCGCCGCCGGTTGCCGCCGCCGCTGCGCCGGGGGCTGGCAGTGCGGGCCGCTGGGCGGCCACAAAGGGCGCTGGGGCTGCGGCGCGGTAACCCGGCGGCAGCTGGGATGTTTTCGGGTAGCCTGCAGCATCCAGGAACTGCGTCCATTCGGTGTCGGAGTAGCCCTTGATCTGCTGTGCGCCGATGGTCAAGAAAGGCAGGCTGATGTCGCCGCTCATGCGCTGCAGCGCGGCGACATCGTCGGGCGTGTTGACCGTGCGCTCGGCGAACGGGATTCCACGGGCGTTCAACAGGTTGCGCCCGCTTGCGCATGGCCCGCAATTGTCACCGGTGTAGAGCGTCACAGGATACCGGCTGGCGACCTGCTGCAATTCATAGGACAGGGCGCTGCCCGGGCTGGCTGCTCCACCCGAGCTGGCAGCCCCTTTCGCCATGGTATTGACGCTGGGTGGAGGCGGGGTATCGGAAAAGGTGACTTTGCCGTCCGGCCCCACGCTACGGTAGAGCGTCTGCGCCTGAACGGCGGGGCTGCCCAGCCCTATCAGCATGCAGCCGGTCAGCACGGCGAGGGTTTTTCGGTTCATCACTGCCTCCATTGAAAGTGTCAGGCCATGCCCTGGTGGCGCAGCAGCGCATCCAGACTCGGCTCGCGTCCGCGGAACGCCTTGAATGACTCCATGGCCGGCCGGCTGCCGCCGGCCTCCAGGATTTCCTGGCGGTATTTTCGGCCGGTTTCCGGGCTGGGCAAGCCCTCGTTACCGCTTGTTTCCTCGAAAGCCGCGTAGGCATCGGCACTCAGCACTTCGGCCCATTTGTAGCTGTAGTAGCCCGCCGCGTAGCCGCCGGCAAAGATATGGCTGAAGGTGTGTGCGGTGCGGCTGTAGGCCGGCGGCTGCAGCACCGCCACCTCGGCACGCACCAGGTCCAGCAAGGGCATGAAGTCCTGCGCCGGATCGTGCTCGGTGTGCAGCAGCATGTCTAACAGCGCGAACTCGATCTGGCGCAGCGTTTGCATGCCGCTCTGGAAGTTCTTGGCCGCGATCATCTTGTCGAACAGCGTGCGGGGCAGGGGCTCGCCGGTGTCCACATGGGCGGTCATGTGGCGCAGCACGTCCCACTCCCAGCAGAAGTTCTCCATGAACTGGCTGGGTAGCTCCACGGCGTCCCACTCGACGCCGCTGATGCCCGCGACGTCGCGTTCGTTCACCTGGGTCAGCATGTGGTGCAGGCCGTGACCGAACTCGTGGAACAGGGTGGTGACATCGTCGTGCGTCAGCAGCGGCGGCTTGCCGTCCACGCCGTCGGCAAAGTTGCACACCAGGTGCGCCACCGGGGTCTGCAGGATGCCTGTATCGGGGCGCAACCAGCGTGTGCGCACGTCGTCCATCCAGGCGCCGCCGCGCTTGCCGTTGCGCGCGGGCTGGTCAAGATAGAACTGGCCTACCAGCTGCGTGCCCTTGTGGGCACCCTCCAGGTGCGTGCGCTCGATGCGGTAGAACTGCACCGAGGGGTGCCAGACCGGCGCGGTGTCGGGCAGGATCGACACCTCGAACAGCGTCTCGATGATCTTGAACAGACCCGCCAGCACCTTGGGCGCGGTGAAGTACTGCTTGACGTCCTGTTCGCTGAACGCATAGCGCGCTTCCTTCAGCTTCTCGCTGATGTAGGGCCAGTCCCAGGGTTGCGGATCCGCCAGGCCCAGATGCTCGGCGGCGAAGGCGCGCAGGTCGGCCACGTCTTTTTCGGCATACGGCCGGGCTTTTTTCGAGAGGTCGCGCAGAAACGTGATGACCTCCTGCGGCGACTCGGCCATCTTGGGCACCACCGAGACCTCGCCGAAGTTGACAAAGCCCAGCAGCCGGGCTTCTTCCTGTCGCAGTGCCAGGATATCGCGGATCAACGCACTGTTGTCGAAACGGGCGGCATCGCCTTCAGCCTGGTCCGAGGCCCGCGTGACGTACGCGCGGTACAGCACGTGGCGCAGGGCGCTGCTGCGTGCGAACTGCATGACGGGCAGGTAGCACGGCATCTTGAGCGTGAGCTTGTAGCCTGCCTTGTCTTGCGCCGCAGCTGCGGCCAGGGCGGTCTGTTTCACGTCGTCCGGCACGCCGTCAAGTTCCGCCTCGCTGGCGATGTACTCGAAGGCGTCGGTGGCATCGAGCGCGTTCTCGCTGAATTTCTGGGCCAGTTCGGCCTGGCGCTCCTGGATCTGGGCGAATCGCTCGCGGGCGGCGCCCGTCAGTTCGGCTCCGCCGAGCACGAAGTTGCGCAGGGTGTTGCGGTGGGCCTGGCGCTGCTCGGTGTTCAAGGTGTTGGGGTCGATGGCCTTGTATTTGGCAAAGAGGCGCTCATCGGCACCCAGGCGGGTCCAGAACTCGGTGATCTTGGGCAGAACGGCATTGAAGGCCGCGCGCAGCTCGGGCGTATCGGCCACGCTGTTGAGGTGGGCCACCGCTCCCCAGGCGCGGCCCAGGCGCTCGGTGGCAACGTCCAGCACGGTGGCGATCGAGGTCCACTTCGCGGGGAAATCGGGCGCGGTGACGGTCGCGAGTGCGCTCTCCGCGCTCGCCAGCAGATCGTCCATGGCCGGTGCCACGTGCTCGGGCCGGATCTGGTCGAAACGGGGCAGGTCGGAAAAATCGAGAAGCGGATTGGTCATGGGGCTCAGGTGGCGGCGTTCAGGGCGGGTTCAAGGCCGGGGGCCTGCGGCGGCGCGCTCGGCAGCTTCCAGCGTGTTGACCAGCAGCATGGTGATGGTCATCGGCCCGACGCCACCCGGAACCGGCGTGATGTGGCTGGCCACCTCTTGCACACCGGCAAAGTCGACGTCGCCACACAGCTTGCCATCGTCATTGCGGTTCATGCCCACATCGATCACGACAGCACCGGGCTTGACCATGTCGGCCGTCAGCACGTTGCGCTTGCCCACGGCCGCCACGATCACATCGGCCTGGCGGGTGTGGTGGCCCATGTCGGCGGTGGCGCTGTGGCAGATGGTGACGGTGGCATTGGCCTGGAGCAGCAACAGGGCCATGGGCTTGCCCACGGTGTTGCTGCGCCCGATGACCACCGCGTGCTTGCCGCGCAGATCGATGCCGGTGGTCTCGATCAGCTTCATGCAGCCATAGGGCGTGCAGGGCCGAAAACCCGGCTGCCCGGTCATGAGTTCACCGGCGCTCAGGGTGGCATAGCCGTCGACGTCCTTGCTGGTGGCGATGGCCTCGATCACCTTGTGCGGATGGATGTGCTTTGGCAGTGGCATCTGCACCAGGATGCCGTGGATCGTCGGATCGGCGTTGAGCGCGGCGATGCGTTCGAGAAGCGCGTCCTCCGTCAGCGTGGCCTCGTATTTCTCGAACACCGAGCGCACGCCGGTGTCCGAGCAAGCCTTGATTTTGTTGCGCACGTAGACCGCGCTGGCCGGGTCGTCGCCGACCAGAATGACGGCCAGCCCGGGTGTGATGGCGTGGGACTGGAGCGCCTGGACGCGCGCGGCGACATCGGCGCGAAGGCGGGCCGACAGGGCCACGCCGTCAATCAGTTGGGCAGTCATGGGTATTCCTTCAAGAGTCAAAACGCCCGCGGAACCGTCACTCGCGGGCGTGCAGAGCGCGATCCGCTCAGGCTTTGGTCGCGGTTTGTCCGAGCGCAATTTTCAGGAGATCGGCCACCGTGTTGGCGTTGAGCTTTTCCATGATGTTGGCGCGATGCGCCTCCACCGTCTTGATGCTGATGCCCAGGTCGTCGGCGATCTGCTTGTTCAGGCGCCCGGCCACGATGCGCTCCAGGACTTGCGATTCGCGCCCGGTCAGCTTGGAGATCAGCGCGTCACGGCTGGCGGTCTGCTGATGGTCGGCAAAGGCGCTGCGTGCATGCCCCAGCATGCGTTCCACCAAGGTGGCCAGGGCCTCCTCGTTGAAGGGCTTCTGGATGAAGTCCATCGCGCCTTTCTTCATGGTGTTGACAGCCATGGGCACGTCACCGTGCCCGGTGATGAAGACGATGGGCAGGGGGGAACGGCGCTCAATCAGGCGGTCCTGCAACTCCAGCCCGGTCATGCCCGCCATGCGGATGTCCACAATCAGGCAGGCCACTTCGCGCGGGTCGTAACGACTGAGGAAGGATTCCGCCGAATCGAAACATCGGACCCGGTAGTCCTTGCCCTCCAGCAGCCACTGCAGCGAGTCGCGGACGGCTTCATCGTCATCGACCACATAGACAGTCCCCTTTTTTGGAATCAAGCTCATGCAGTTACCCCGGAATCCTTGAATGCATCGATTTGCGGGCTGTCGGTGACCGGAATCCAGAACGAGAAGCAGCAACCGACAACCTCCTGACCATTGTAGAGGTTCCGCGCCTGCATCCGGCCGTGGTGCGATTCCACGATGCTGCGGCACAGGTTCAGCCCGATGCCCATGCCTTCAGCCTTGGTGGAGAAGAAGGCCTCGAACAGGCGCTCCATGACCTCCGGTGCCAGCCCCTGGCCGGTGTCGGTGACCGAGAACTCCACCGCGCGCAGGCCCTCCTCGATCTTGGGCAATACCCGCAGCTCCACGTTGCGCCGCGCCGAGGGTCGCGCGGCCGTGTCGATGGACTCCGCTGCGTTCTTCATGAGGTTGACCAGCACCTGTTCGATCAGGATCGGGTCGACCCGCAGTTCGGGCAGCCGCGCGGCGATGTGGTACGTGAGGCGCACGTTGCGCCGGCGGAACTCGATCTCGGCCAGTTCCACGGCCTCTGCCACCATGCCGGGAACGTCGGAGAGTGTGCGGTTGGGCTCGCTGCGCTTCACGAAAGACCGGATGCGCTGGATGATCTGGCCCGCCCGCTGGGCCTGTCGCGACGTCTTTTCCAGTGCGCCTAGCAAGTCCTCGTCGGTGATCTTCTTGTCTTTGATGCGCGTCACCATGCCGCTGCAGTAGTTGTTGATGGCGGTGAGCGGCTGGTTCAGTTCGTGGGCCACGCTGGAGGCCATTTCGCCCATGGTGATGAGGCGGCTGGCGGAATGGGCGCGCTCGGCCTGCGCCGCGGACAGCTCTTCGGCCTCGCGGCGGGGCGTGATGTCGGTGGCGATCACCATCTGCGCCAGGCGGCCGTCGACCCAGTTCAGGTAGCGCGAGCGGACCTCCAGCCATTTGCCCAGCTGCGCGACGTAGATCTCGGCGTTTTCCGGCCGGGCCGTGGTCAGCGTGCCGGTGGGCAGTCCGGCCAGTCCATCCACATCGTCCAGGCCGTCGTCGCTGAGACGCTGCTCGGGCATGCCGGCCTGCTCGACCAGCTGCAGGTGGCCTGTGGCTTGTGTGCCAAACCACAGCCGGTACAGCTTGTTGGCGAACAGCAGTTCCTCACTGCCCAGGGGCGCCACCGACACCGAGGCATCCAGGGCCTCCAGCACGGTCGTGAAGCGCTCGTAGGATGCGGAAAGCTGTTCCCGGATGCGGTTGGGTTCGGTGATGTCGGTCATCGACGTCATCCAGCCGGACTGCTTGCCCAATGCATCGATCAGGGGCGAGACATAAAGCCTGGCATCGAACAGGGAGCCATCCTTGCGCTTGACCCGGAACTGCACGCCGGCCGGCGGGATCTTGCCGCTCAGCTCCTCCTGCAAACGCGCGTGAAGAAGGGGGTGGTCTTCCTCGGGCCAGTACGGGAAGGGCGCGGTCCGGCCGACCAGTTCGGCCTCGGACCAGCCCGTCATCTGGCAGAACGCCGGATTGACGTAGGTGATGCGTCCCTGCATGTCCAGCGCCCGCATGCCGGTCAGCATCGAGTTTTCCATGGCTCGGCGGAACGTGGTTTCGGCCACCAGGGCATTCTGGGTGTGCATGCGCCGCCGGGTGTGGCGCCAGTTGGCAATCAGCATCCAGGCCGTCATGGCGCTGAGCGCGCACACCAGCCAGAACAGGCCGCTGCCGACCACCCCGAGCGACGTGCGCCAAGCCTGGGCGCGCAGGATCAGGCCGTTGCCGACCGGCGAGACGGGCACTTCGTCTTCGTTGACGTGGGTGGCCCAGGGCAGAAATCCCATGCTGTTCTGGCGCTCGGGAATCGCCCGGCCGGCCAGTACGTTGTCGCGGCTGTCGAGCAGGGTGACGGCGTATTTGGCCGATATCTCTGTCGGCACCGCGTACCGCAGAAGGTTGTCGATCGAGTATTCACCCAGGATCACCCCGGCGAAGTGCCCTTGCTCCGTCAGGGGTGTGTGCAGTTGCAGCAGCGGCATGGTCGGCGTGCTGGCCGCTGGTTGCGAGTACACCGGCTGCAACAGGTCGCGTGCCAGTCCGAACGTCGTTTCGGTATCGCCCGGCTTGAGCTTTTCACCCGCTACCCACGGATTTCCGGCGACGAGGCTGGGCGTGACCTGGCTGGCGATGATCCGGCGACTGGCGTCGATCCAGGTGATGGCCTGCAGCTCAGGGTATTGCACCACCAGCGCCTCGGCGCGCGCCATGAATTCCTCGGGATCCATCTCCTTGTTGGAGATGTCGCGCGCCAGGCGCATGAGCTGCTCCTGACGTTCCAGAAGGCGCAGGCGCAGACGCTGCTGGGCGTATTCCAGGTCACGCTTGACCGCTTCCTGTTCCCGTTCGACCTCCTCCAGGCGGAGGTAGCCGAAAGCCGCCACGATGGCGGCCAGGAACAGAAGCACCGCCGCCAGCGGCGCCAGCATGGCAAAGCGGTCCTGGCGGTGGCTCGATTGGCTGCTCCACCACCGCTGCCACCACGCTCGCGGCGCAATCGCCTGCGGGAAGCCGTGTGGCGTTGGGGTCGGATGGCTCATGAGCCGCAGTGTAGGGGAAGCGTGCGACGACGAACGCTGAAGGGCCGGCTGAGTCATTGTTTTGCATCATTAAATTCCATATTATGAAACACACTGGCGCAATTTGAAATTTGAAAAGAATTGTGCGAAACTAGAGGTCTCGTACTAAATTCCATGACACACCCAAAAGGAGACAAGCCGATGTCAGCCGTACCCGAGAACCCCGCCGGCTCCGCCCGCGTGGACGCAGACCAGCAGGAAACCCGCGAATGGATGGACGCCCTGAGCGCGGTGATCGAGGCCGAAGGCCCCGAGCGTGCCCACTACCTGCTGGAACAACTCCTGGAGCACGCCCGCCAGAGCAGCATCGACATGCCGTTCTCGGCCAATACCGGCTATGTGAACACCATCGAGACGGACCAGGAAGAGCGTTGCCCGGGCAACATCGAGATCGAGGAGCGCCTGCGCGCCTACATGCGCTGGAACGCGATGGCCATGGTGGTCAAGGCGAACCGGCACGACCCGGAAGACGGAGGCGACCTCGGCGGCCACATCGGTTCCTTTGCCTCGCTGGCCCACATGTTCGGCGCCGGCTTCAACCACTTCTGGCACGCCGAGAGTGAAAGCCACGGGGGCGACTGCCTTTACATCCAGGGTCATGTGTCACCGGGCGTGTACGCCCGCGCCTATCTGGAAGGCCGCCTGACCGAGGAGCAGTTGCTGAATTTCCGCCAGGAAGTCGATGGCAAGGGCCTGTCCAGCTACCCGCACCCCAAGCTGATGCCCGAGTTCTGGCAGTTCCCGACGGTCTCCATGGGCTTGGGCCCGCTTATGGCGATCTACCAGGCACGCTTCCTGAAGTACCTGCACGCGCGCGGCATCGCCAACACCGAAAACCGCAAGGTCTGGGTGTTCTGCGGCGACGGCGAGATGGACGAGGTGGAAAGCCTGGGTGCCATCGGCCTGGCGGCGCGCGAGAAGCTGGACAACCTGGTCTTCGTCATCAACTGCAACCTGCAGCGTCTGGATGGCCCGGTGCGCGGCAACGGCAAGATCATCCAGGAACTCGAAGGTGAGTTCCGCGGTTCGGGCTGGAACGTGATCAAGCTGCTCTGGGGCAGCGAGTGGGATCCATTGCTGGCGCGCGACAAGGATGGCGCGCTGCGCAAGCTGATGATGGACACGCTCGACGGCGACTACCAGTCCTTCAAGGCCAACGACGGCGCCTACGTGCGCAAGCACTTCTTCGGGCGGGACCCCAAGACGCTCGAAATGGTCGCCAAGATGAGCGATGCTGACATCTGGGCGCTACGCCGCGGCGGCCACGACCCGCAGAAGGTCTACGCCGCTTACCACAAGGCGGTGAACCACAAGGGACAGCCTACCGTGCTGCTGATCAAGACCGTCAAGGGTTTTGGCATGGGCAAGAGTGGCGAGGGCAAGAACAACGTGCACCAGACCAAGAAGCTGACCGACGAGGACATCAAGATCTTCCGCGACCGCTTCAACATTCCCATTCCCGACAGCCAGCTGGCCGAGATCCCGTTCTACAAGCCGGCCGACGATACACCGGAAATGCGTTACCTGCACGAGCGCCGCAAGGCCTTGGGCGGCTACCTGCCACACCGCCGCACCAAGGCCGACGAAAGCTTTACGGTGCCCTCGCTGGAGATTTTCAAGAGCGTGATGGAGCCCACGGCCGAGGGCCGTGAGATTTCCACGACCCAGGCCTACGTGCGCTTCCTGACCCAGCTGCTGCGCGACCAGGCGCTGGGCCCGCGCGTGGTGCCCATCCTGGTGGATGAGGCCCGCACCTTCGGCATGGAAGGGCTGTTCCGCCAGATCGGCATCTACAACCCCGCAGGACAGCAGTACACCCCGGTCGACAAGGACCAGGTGATGTACTACAAGGAAGACACCAAGGGTCAGATCCTGCAGGAGGGCATCAACGAGGCCGGCGGCATGGCCAGCTGGATCGCTGCGGCCACCAGCTACAGCACCAGCAACCGCATCATGGTGCCGTTCTATGTGTACTACTCCATGTTCGGCTTCCAGCGCATCGGC
>NZ_JAKJEW010000053.1:0-14306 GCF_022705245.1 Candidatus Skiveiella danica
TAGATCAGGGCGTCACCGTCCAGCGAGCTGTTGGTGGGCCTGTGCCGTTGACGGCTCGCCGGGGCCCGCACCAAAACGAACGGACGGCCATGCAATCAATGCACCCGATCAATGGCGGACGCGCACCGTTTTGCCGTTGCAAAGCCCCCGCCAGCGATGCAATCTGCCCGCCGCGCAGGCACACTCGGGTGATCGTTTTGAAGCCCTTGCGCCGCCCGCACAGACACCGCCATGCCGTTCACCCACTGGATCGTCCGCCTCAAGAGCAGCACGCTGCCGGCCTACCAGCTCATTCCCGAGCTGATCGCGCAGGACCTGCAGCAAGGCCGGCTCGCGCCCAGGGAACGCCTGCCCCCGCTGCGGGACCTGGCTCTGAAGCTAGACCTCAACTACACCACCGTGGTCCGGGGTTTTGCACAGGCGCGGGAACGAGGCCTGATCGTCTCCCGGCCGGGCCTGGGCTCGTTCGTGCGCGGCTCGTTCATCGGGCTGCCGCTGCGCGCCGGCACGGGTGCCGAGATGACCATGAACCTGCCGCCGGAGATGGCCGACCACCCCGCCTGCCAGCGGGCCCAGGAGCAGGCGGCCGGGTCGATGGCGCTGGCGAACTTTCAGGACCTCATGAGGTACCAGGACTTCGGTGGCACCGCCAGAGACCGCCACCTGGCTGCGCAGTGGATGGCTCAGTGGGTGCCCGACGCCGTGCCGGAGCGGCTACTCGTGGCCCCGGGCATACACAGCGTGCTGCTGGCGCTGACGAGCCTGCTGGTCAAACCCGGGCAGTCGCTCTGCGTGGAGCCGCTGGTCTACCCTGGCATCAAGGCCATCGCCGCCCAGCTGGGCACCCGGCTGCACCCCCTGGCCATGGACGAACAGGGCTTGATCCCCGAGTCCTTTGAGGCCGCCTGCAAGAGCACACCGGTGGGCGCGCTCTACCTGTGCCCCAACCTGCACAACCCCACGACCGCCACCCTGCCCATTCGCCGCCGCGAACAACTGGCCGACATCGCGCTGCGGCACAGCGTGCCCATCATTGAAGACGATGCGTACGGCATGTTGCCAACCGCCGTGCCGCCGCCCCTGATCGAGTACGCGCCCGAACTGACCTACTACATCAGTGGCCTGTCAAAGTGGTTGGGCGCCGGGGTTCGGACGGCGCACGTGTTCGCGCCCACCACGGCCACGCACCAGCGCCTGGCCGGTGCCTTGCGGGCGACCACGGTCATGGCCTCACCACTGACCAACCACCTGGTGTCCGACTGGATCGAGCACGGCATTTGCCAGGAGGTGCTCACTGCCATGCGGGAAGAATGCCGCTGGCGCAGCGATCAGATCCGGCAGCGCCTCATGCCCTTCGACGTGCGGACCCAGCCGAACGGCTTCCACGCCTGGCTGCCGCTGCCCCTGCCCGAAGACGGCGCCAGCCTGGCCTCCGACATGGCCAACCAGTTGAGAAGCCTGGGGGTCGCGGCGGTGGCCGGTAGCACGTTTTCTACCGACCGGAACCCGCCAGAAGGCCTGAGGATCTGCCTGGGGGGATCGCTCACCCGCAACGACTGTGGCCGGGCGCTGCAGGCCGTGGTGGATGCGCTGGAAAACAGGGTGCCCGACCCAGCGTCCAGACTGAATCCGTCGGCCGCAGGGCCGTTCAGCGGCCCACCATCAGATCCCCCGCCAGCCTTCCCAGCGTTTTGATCGCGCCGTCAAACCGCGCATCCCCCGGGTGCCCCACGTTCAGCCGCAGGTGGTGGGTGAAGCGGTGGTCGGCCGAGAACAGCACGCCCGGAGCGGTGCTGATGGCGCAGGCCCGCGCCCGCTGGTGCAGCGCCAGCGCGTCCACCTCGGGCGGCAGTTCCAGCCAGAGGAAGTAGCCGCCTTCGGGCCGCGTCACGCGGGTGCCCGCCGGGAAGTGCCGCTCCACCAGTTTCAGCGCGTGGGTCTGCTGCGTGGCCAGGGCTTCACGCAGGCGGCGCAGGTGGCGGTCGTAACCGCCCTGGGCCAGGTAGTCGGCCACCGCCAGCTGCGGCGGGATGGCCGTGGCCAGCGAGGTCATCATCTTCAGCCGCTCGACCTGCGGCGCGTAGCGCCCGGCAGCGGCCCAGCCCACGCGGTAACCCGGCGCCAGGCATTTGGAGAACGACGAGCAGTGCAGCACCCCGCCCTGCTGGTCAAAGGCCTTGGCCGGCGGCGGGCGGCGCGCGCCCGCGTGCAGCTCGCCGTACACGTCGTCCTCGATCAGCGGCACACCGTGCTGCGCCAGCAGCGCCACCAGGGCTTGCCGCCGCGCGACCGGCATGAGCGCGCCCAGCGGGTTCTGGAAGCTGGGCATGAACCAGCAGGCCGCCACCGTCTGCCGCGCCAGCAGCTCGCCCAGCGCGGCCAGGTCCACGCCCTCCTTCGGGTCGGTCGCCACCTCCACCGCCTTCAGGTGCAGGCGCTCCAGGGCCTGCAGCGCGGCGTAGAACGTGGGCGACTCCACCACCACCACGTCGCCTGGCTTCGTGACCGCCTGCAGACAGAGGTTGAGCGCCTCCATGGCGCCGTTGGTGATGATGAGTTCGTTGTCGGCCAGCGGCACGCCCTGCAGCGCGTAGCGTTTGCGCAGCGCCAGGCGCAGGCCCTCGTCGCCCGCGGTCAGCGCGCCGGTGATCTGGCTGGCCTTCAGGCGCCGCATGGCGCGTGCGCCGCTGCGCGCCAGCTCGTCGAACGGGAACAGGTGCGGTGCCGGAAAGGCCGAGCCCAGCGGCACCACGTCGGCATCGCGGGTGGAGCCCAGCAGGTCGAACACCAGCTCGCTGATGGCCACCGGCGTGGCCTCGCTGCGCGGGGGCGCCGGTTCAGGGCCGGCGCGCAGCGGGCGGCGCGTGGCGCGCACGAAGTAGCCTGAACGGGGGCGCGCCTCGATCAGCCCCAGCGACTCCAGGTGGCCGTAGGCCTGGAACACGGTGGACGGGCTCACGCGCCGCTGCTCGCAGGTGACGCGCACGGACGGCAGGCGTTCGCCCGGGCGCAGCAGGCCCGCGCGGATGGCGTCTGCCATGTCTTCGGCCAGCTGTTGGTATCGGGTCAGGCGGTTGCCGCTCATCTGATCTTCCGAGGTCAAGTTTCCTGGGATTGTTGCAGCGCAGGCGGTGGACGGCAAACCCGATGGCCCGCCCGACGCCAGCGGTGCGTCCGCCGGCTGCCTGTACCGCCGCGGCATTTTCACAACCAGCGCGACAGCACGGCCAGCACCAGCGCGGTGGCCACGCCGTTCAGGCCCATGGCCAGGGCCGCGAAGGCCACGCTGCCGGGGTGCGTCTGCAAGACCCGCGCGACGCCGATGGCGTGCGCCACCAGGCCGAGCGTGAAGCTGCGGACGACCTCCCCGTCCGCGCCACCCCCTTGCCCTTCCCCCACCCGCAGCCAGCGCAGCAGCGGCCCCGCCAGCATGGGGCCCAGCACGCCGGTGGCCACCACGGCCATGGCCGCCACCGCCGGCACGCCGCCCGCGCGCTCGGCCGCCAGCAAGGCCATGGGCATGGTCGCGGCCTTGGGCGCCAGCGACAGCGCGAACGACATGGGCGTGCCCAGCAACCCGCACAGTCCCACGGTGCCCAGCACCGACACCAGGCAACCCGCCGCCAGCGCCGCCAGCAGCGGCACGGCCAGCCGCCGCAGCAAGGCCGCCTGCCGGTACAGGGGCACGGCCAGGGCGATGACGGCCGGCCCCGCCAGCCAGCGCAGCACCCGGGTGGCCTCGGCGTACACCGGGTAGCCGGTGCCGGCCAGCGCCAGCGCGGCGAGCACCAGCGCCGTGCCGGTGAGCACGGGCAGGCACAGCAGGTGGTGGCCGCTGCGCCGGTACAGCCACAGCGCGGCCAGGTAGGCCGCGAGCGTGATGACCGACCAGAGCATCAATCCGCCGCCCGCTTCAAGAGCCGCTGCAGGGTCCAGGCGGTGACCACGATGGTCAGGGCCGTGACCCCCACGGACACCAGCAGGAACGCCACCGCGTGTTGCGCCAGCAGCCCGACGTACAGGCCCACCGCCGCCACCGAAGGGATGAGCAGCAGCATCAGGTGGCGCAGCAGCGGCGCACTCACATCGTCCAGCGCCTGGGGCACGTGGCCCCGCAGCACCAGGCCCACCAAGAGCAGCAGCAAACCCACCAGTGAACCGGGCACCGGCCAGCCGGTTCGCGCCACCAGGGCATCGCCCAGCCACTGCAGCGCCACCAGACCTGCCATGGCCAGCAGGGCTTTGGCGGGCCGGGCGATCCGGGGCCACCGGCGAGTGTGTGAATCCGACATGGAACGAGTATCTCCGCGCCGCTGATGGCGACCCGGCTCAGAAACGGCTCTTTTTTCCAGAAACAGCGGATCAGATGCGGAAAACAGCGCCATCTGATCTGGTCCGATTTCATTTCAACTGAATCTGTGCAATCAGATCATCACGAGCGACCATCGTGGCCATGCTCACCGACACCGGACTCCTTGGCACCGCTCCCGTTGTGAACGCGCTTCAAGCCTCACGCTCACCCCTGCAGCGGGTGGTGGACTCCGGCCTGCTGCGCTGTGCGGTGCCCCGCGATCTGGGCGGCAACGGCGGCGGCCTCGACGATCTGGCGCATGCCGCCGGGCTTCTGCAACGGCAGGACCCGGCCGCCGCAGCGGTCCTTTGGGCGCAACGCCTGGCCATCGAGGCGCTGGTGCAGACCTTCAACGTGGGATTGCGTGAGCTCTGGCTGCCCGAATTCCTGATGGGCAGCCGGGCGGCCACGCTGGCCCCGGGCGGTCGGGAACTGAGCGCTGAAGACACCGGACGTGGCTGGCTGCTCAGCGGGCGATTGCACGGGGTGCCCAACCTGCCCTGGGAGGGCTTCTCGCTGGTCGCACCGGTGCGTCTTGGTGACGGCAACGCGGGCTGGGTGCTGCTGCGCAGCGAGGAAGACGGCTTGTCGGTTCATGCCACACCAGAAACCCATCCGCATGAACACGAATCAACTCAAGTCTCGATCCACCTGAACCGTGTCTTCTTCCGCGAAGACGAATGGCTGGGCGAACATGATCTGGCGACCCTCCTGAGCCCTGTGGCTGAGGCTTTGGCGCCATGCCGTCCAAGCGCTGCTGTCTTGAACACTTGAATCCCATGACCCATCGCACCATCCCCATCGTCCCGGTCAGCGGCCGGCCCGCCGCAGACAAGATCCAGGTGCGCTCGATTTCGGGCCTGTTCACCCGCTGGCGCTGGGCGATGGTCTGGATCACGCAGTTGGTGTACTACGGCCTGCCCTGGCTCAGCTGGAACGGTCGCCAGGCGGTGCTGTTCGACCTGGAAGCCAGCCGCTTCTTCCTGTTCGGCGCGGTGCTCTACCCGCAGGACCTGATCTACCTCGCCGGCCTGCTGGTGATCAGCGCCCTGCTGCTGTTTTTTGCCACCACCGTAGCCGGGCGCGTGTGGTGCGGTTTTGCCTGCCCGCAGACGGTGTACACCGAGCTGTTCCAGTGGATCGAGCACCGCACCGAAGGGGATCGCCAGGCCCGCCTACGGCTCGATCGCAGCCCCTGGACTGCAGAAAAAATCGCACGACGCAGCGGCAAACATCTCGCCTGGGGCCTGCTGGCGCTGTGGACCGGCTTCACGCTGGTGGGCTATTTCACGCCCATCCGCGAACTGGCCCTGGCCGTGCCGTACCAGCTCGGTCCCTGGGAAGGTTTCTGGATCGGCTTCTACAGTCTGGCCACCTACGGCAACGCCGGTTACCTGCGCGAGAGCGTGTGTCTGCACATGTGCCCATACGGCCGCTTTCAGGGTTCGTTGATGGATCAGCGCACGCTGAACGTGGCGTACGACCACCACCGAGGCGAGCCGCGCAGGGCCGGCGCAGACCGTGACAGCCGTGACAAATCTGCCGGGCACTGCATCGACTGCACGCTCTGCGTCCAGGTCTGCCCGACCGGTATCGACATTCGCCAGGGGTTGCAGGCGGCCTGCATCGGCTGTGGGCTGTGCATCGACGCATGCAACCAGGTGATGGACAAAATCGAAGCGCCCCGGGGCCTGATCCGCATGGCTTCGTTGATGGAACTGGGTGGCGGCGCGTCGGCGCAGGGGACGTCCTTCAAGCGATTCTGGAGACCGCGCGTAGTGGTCTACGGCACGCTGCTGCTGATCGCCATATGCGCTGTGGCCACTGCCTTTGTGACGCGCCCTGAGGTCCGGCTCAATGTGCTGCGCGACCGCAACATCATGGCCCGCATGGTGGAACATGGCGCGGTGGAGAACGTGTACACCCTGCAGCTGATGAACGCCTCGGACCGCGTGCAATCGCTGAACGTGATGATCGAACCGAACAGCGATGTCAGCTTGCTCCACCGGTCCACCGTGGTCCTGCAACCGGCCCAGGCCACCAACCTGACCGTGACCGCGCGCATGCCCAACGCGATGGCCGCGACAAAGGCGGGCGAGATCCTCAACATCCACTTCAACGTGACCGACATCGATCACCCGTCGGCCAAACCCGTTCGCGAGCCTTCGACGTTCATCGTGTCGCGATAAGGCTGCGGCAGAGCGCTCCATGTCCAGCCGCAGTGCAGTTCCGCCAACGGTGCCGGAACCCGACGCGCCCACCAGCGATAACGTCTGGGTGATCTGCCTATGTGCCCAGTGGTGCCACCAGTGCCGCGATCTGCAGCCGGCGTTTTCCATGCTGCGCCTTCAACAGCCCGATGTGCGCTGGGTCTGGGTTGACATCGAAGACCACAGCGAGATGGTGGAGGCGCTGGACATCGAGACGTTTCCCACATACATGGTAGTGGCGGACGATGAGGTCAAGGTGCTGGCACCCGGTCCGACAAACACCGATGTACTGAACCATTTCGCGCGGATGCACGCTTCCAGCCGATCAGGCCAGGGCCTGAACAACCCGCCGCTGTGGGCCGTGTTCCAGGCCATCCGATCGTGGGCACAAGGCACGTGAAACCACCATGAGTCAGCAACTGGTCGTCTCCCATTCGCACCGCTTCACAAGGTCCCCGCTTCCGGCCATCCAGCTGGTCCCGAAGCTGGCCAGATTCCTGGCTAAAAGCTATATCTATCAGCAGGGCGAACCTTCCTCGACCGCGTTCGTGATCCGATCGGGCATCGCCTGCCTGGAGAGCGTCAATCACCGGGGCGAGCGCTGCATCGTTCATTTCCTTGGCCCGGGGGCGCTCATTGGCCACGAAGCCTGTCTGGGCGAGCCACGGTATTTCGATGCCCGTGCCTGCAAAGACCTCGTGTTGGAGCCATTCGCCAGCCAGGCCAGATCGGACGCGGGTCGTCACGCGGGCATCCAGTCACGGTCCAGTATGGACGTATCACACCTGCTGCGGGACATTACAAAGTTTCGGGTGGAGCTGCACCGCTCAAGCGCCAGGCGCCGCGTGCTGTTGCTGCTGGATCAGCTCAGAAAAGCCCACCTCTCGCAAGCTACTTCCATCTGGTTGCCAAGCCGCCACGAGATGGCCGACACGCTCGACATCAACCACGTGACGGCCAGCAGGGTGGTCGCCCATCTGTTCCGCGAGAACGTGCTGATCCGAGCGCCCCGAAACGACGAAGTGGGCGTCGACTGGCACCAGGTGCACCGCCTGCTGCAAGCGGAACACTGAACCTCACGCCCACACCTGTGATGTCGGTTCGGCGCGGTTTCGAGACTAAATTTAATTCATCGATATGCAACAACGTTTGCATTGATAGGACAACTTTCACAGGACACCTAAGCTCGCGCTAACAGTCAAAGCCCAGCCACCGAGCGGCTGGAAAACACAACAAGTCGAGGTGCCAGACACCATCGACAGGAGACAAACATGGAGCGTTCATTCGCTGAAGAGATCTCACGCCTGTCGCTGGGCGCCGGAGAAGAATTTCATGGTGAAGGCATCCTCGCCGTCACCAAAGCCCTGCTGCAATCCGGTGTGAGCTACATCGGTGGCTACCAGGGCGCGCCGGTTTCCCACCTGATCGACGTGCTCGGCGATGCGCGCGAGCTGCTGGACACGCTGGGCATCTACTTCGAGAACAGCGCCTCCGAAGCTGGCGCCGCCGCCATGCTGGGCGCCTCAATCAACTATCCGGTTCGCGGGGCGGTCACCTGGAAGTCCACCGTGGGCACCAACGTCGCGTCGGATGCCCTGTCCAACCTGGCCTCGTCCGGTGTCCAGGGTGGAGCACTGGTGATCCTGGGTGAGGATTACGGTGAGGGCTCCAGCATCATCCAGGAGCGCACCCACGCGTTCGCCATGAAGTCGCAGATGTGGCTGATGGACCCCAGGCCCAACCTGACGTCCATCGTCGAGGCAGTTGAGAAGAGCTTCGAACTCTCCGAAGCCAGCCACACGCCGGTCATGCTCCAGCTGCGCATCCGTGCCTGCCACGTGCACGGTTCCTTTGTCTGCAAAGACAACCGTGCCCCCGCGATATCGACCCGCGAGACCATCAGCCAACCCAAGTTCGACTTCTCGAACATCAACCTGCCCCCGTCCATCTACGCACACGAGCGGCTGAAGATCGAGTCGCGCTGGCCTGCAGCGGTCAAATTCATCAAGGACCATCAGCTCAACGAGCGATTCGAGGGCGACTGCACCGACGTGGGACTCATCATTCCTGGCGGCCTCTACAACGGCACGATCCGTGCGCTGCAGCAGCTGGGGCTGGCAGACACCTTCGGCAACAGCCGCATTCCGCTGCAAGTGCTCAATGTGGTTTACCCGCTGGTCCCCGATGAGCTGGTCGAGTTCTGCGCCAACAAACGCGCGGTCCTGATGGTGGAAGAAGGTCAGCCCAACTACATCGAAGAATCCCTGCAAGCGATTCTTCGTCGCGCCCAGAGCGACACGCGCCTGTACGGCAAAGACATCTTTCCGATGGCGGGCGAGTACACCGGCGAGGTTCTGACCAAAAGCCTGGCTGAGTTCATCAAGCAGGCCGCACCGGCCGCGCTCGCCGAACAAGGGCCGCCGAGGTGTCGGAGGCCGCCGCTCCGCTGGCACAACTCAAGCCGCAAGCGGTTGAAGCGCTGGGAGTTCCGGTGCCTGCCCGACCGCCGGGCTTCTGCATCGGTTGCCCGGAGCGCCCTGTCTTTGCCGCGTTGAAGCTGATGCAGAAAGAACTGGGCAATGTCCACGTGAGCGCCGACATCGGGTGCCACACCTTCGGCACCTTGCCCCCTTTCAACACGGGCAGCACCGTGCTGGGCTACGGACTGGGCCTGGCCAGCTCATCGGGCGTCGGCCCCTTGATGCAGAACCGGGTCATCAGCGTCATGGGCGACGGGGGTTTCTGGCACAACGGCTTCACCAGCGGGGTGGTGAATGCGGTCTACAACAACCAGGACTCCGTGCTGGTGATCCTCAAAAACGGCTACACATCGGCCACAGGTACGCAGGCGATTGCGTCTTCTCCCACACAGCCGGCGGGCAAGACCCTGACGCTAGATATCGAGACCGCCCTCAAAGGCGTGGGGGTCCAGTGGATACGGAAAATCACCAGCTACAACGTGGCTGAGATGCGGGACACGCTGCACGATGCCATGACGACAAACGAAGGTGGCCTCAAGGTCATCATCGCGGACGGCGAATGCCAGCTGGAACGGCAGCGGCGCGTAAAGCCCATCAACGCGGCCAAGCTCAAGCGCGGTGAGCGCGTGGTGCGCACCCGGTTTGGCATCGACGACGATGTGTGCACCGGCGACCACTCGTGCATCCGTCTGTCCGGCTGCCCTTCCCTGACCATCAAACCCAATCCCAGTCCGCTGCGGACCGACCCTGTCGCCACCGTCAACCAGGGTTGTGTGGGCTGTGGCCTTTGCGGCGAGAACGCACACGCAGCCATTCTTTGTCCTTCTTTCTACAAGGCTGAAATCGTCCAAAACGCCAGTGCGTGGGAACGGTGGCTGTACCGCCTGCGGAAAGGTGTCATCAACGCCATGGTGGGTAAACCCCAAGTGCCCGCCGCGCAGGAGGTCAGCGCATGAACACGTCTCAAAAGGAACCCCACATTGTCACCATTCTGGTTGCAGCCATGGGCGGAGAAGGCGGTGGGGTGCTCGCGGACTGGCTGATCTCGGCCGCAACCGCACACGGCTACCCGGTGCAGAGCACCTCGGTGCCAGGCGTCGCGCAGCGCACTGGTGCGACGAACTACTACATTGAAATCTATCCTGTTGCACGTGCTGACCTGGGTGGCCAGCAACCCGTCTTCAGCCTGACACCCAGCCAGGGCGATGTGGACATCGTGGCCGCGTCCGAGCTGGTCGAAGCGGGTCGGGTTCTACAAGGCGGCTTTGTGCACCCGAAGCGGACCACCCTGGTCGCGTCGACCCACCGCGAGTACGCGGTGGCTGAAAAGATGGCCATGGGCGATGGTCGCTACGACGGCACGCGGGTGATCAACGCCGCCAGCGACCTGGCCATGCACAGTCACCTGTTCGACATGCGCGCCTTGGCCTGGAAGCACGGCACGGTCATCAACACCGTGATGTTCGGGGCCATGGCGGGTAGCGGCGCGCTGCCGTTCTCACGGGAAGCCTGCGAGCAGGCCATCCGCGAATCGGGCAAGGCCGTTGACGCAAGCCTGAAAGGTTTTGCCGCCGGGTATGACCACGTGACAAAAAAAGCGGTGACCGGTCACGGTCAAGCAGCCCCGTCAACCGCTTGGAAAACCGTTCATCCGAAGCTGGCATCGTTCGCGGAGCCGCTGCGCAGCGTCGCCCAACACGGTGTGGAGCTGACCACGGACTACATGGACGCCAGGTACGCCGACCTGTACCTGGAGCGGGTTGAATCCATCCAGCGGCTGGAGAGCCACAGCGCCGGGGATTACCCGATTTCGACCGAGACGGCACGCTATCTGGCCCTCTGGATGAGCTACGAGGATGTCATCCGGGTGGCTGATCTCAAGACCCGCTCAGACCGATTGGAACGGGTTCGCAAAGAAGTGGGCGCACGTGCGGATGAACCGGTTCTTCTGACCGAATACCTCAAGCCCGGTCTCGATGAAATCTGTTCGCTGCTGCCCACCGGTGCCGCCACCTGGCTGAGAAAAAAACTGGCCCACAAGGCGCACAAACTCAACGTGGGCTTGCACGTGCGCACCGACACCGTGCGGGGCTTTGCCATGCTTTGCGTTTTGCGCTCGCTGCGCGCCTGGCGTCGCAAAACTTCGCGCTTTGCGTCGGAACAGGCGCTCATCGATCGTTGGTTGGAGGCCATTCGCCAGGCGCAATGCACGGGCTCCAGACTGGCCTACGAAGTGGCCCTGTGCGGCAACCTCGTCAAAGGTTACGGGGAAACCAGTGAGCGTGGCCACAGCAGCCTCACCACGGTGCTAAAGGATGTTGAAGCCTGGCTCAGTCTCACCATTGAAAAGCGTGACGCGCATTCGATCGAACAAGCGGTCGCTCGCGTTCGCTCCGCACGCGAGGCCGCGCTGGTGGACCCGGAAGGCCGGGCGCTGGCCCGCTCGCTGGGCCTGCCGCCTCCCCCAGTTCGGTCCCACCCGATTCGCATCGTCCGGCGCCCCAAACCGGCGAAAGAAATGACGCTCTAACGCCCCAATTCAGCACTGCCCGTTTTTTCAACGCCCGAATCAATGGGCACCCATAAAGGAGACAGACAATGAACTCACGCAACCGCATCAACGTCGTGGCGAGCGCCGCACTGGCGATGGCCTTTGGCATGCAGGTCCATGCCCAGGACAAACCCGTGGAGATGAAATTCGGCTTCTGGGTGCCCGCCCAGCACACACTGGCCAAGACCAGCATCGAGCCCTGGGCCAAGTCCATCGAAGCGGCCTCCAAGGGCAGCATCAAGGTAGCCCTCTTCCCGGCCCAGCAACTGGGCAAGGCAGCCGACCACTACGACATGGCCCGCGACGGCATCTCTGAGATCTCCTGGGTCAGCCCGGGCTACCAGGCTGGCCGTTTCCCCATCTTCGCGGCCAGTGAACTGCCGTTCCTCATCTCGCAGCCGGGCACGGGCTCTGCCGCTGTGGATGCTTGGTACCGCAAACACGCCGAGAAGGAAATGAAGGATGTGAAGTATTGCTTTGCGCACATCCACATCGGCACGCTGCACTCCAAGAAGCCGATCACCGAACCAGGCCAGATCAAGGGTATGAAGATCCGTCCCGCGAACGGTACGGTCGCGCAGACCATGGTGCACCTGGGTGCCAGCAATGTGCAGGTGTCCGCGCCCGAGTCGCGCGACGCGCTGGAGAAGGGTGTGGCCGATGCCATCACCTTCCCCTGGGATTCGCTGATTTCCTTCAATATCGACAAGGCGGTGAAGTTCCACCTGGACACCAAGCTGTACGCAGCCTCTTTCGTATGGGTCATCAACAAGCCCTGGTTTGAAGGGCTTTCGGCGAACCAGAAGAAGGTGATCAACGACCACTGCAGCAACGAATGGGCTGCCAAGGTCGGTGAGGGTTGGGGTGGCGCCGAAGACGCGGGTGAAGCCAAGCTGGCAGCCACTGCCGGTCACACCATTGTTCAGCTCACTCCAGAACAAGTTCAGACCTGGAAGAAGGCCGTCGAACCCATCACGGCGCAATGGAGCCAAGGTGCACAAAAGAGCGGCGCAAATCCAACCGAGGTGCTCAATGACCTCAAGCGCGAACTGACGGCACGCAAAGCGGCGTACTGATCCCATGAAGAAGATTCTCGACACGACCGAATCGGTCGCGGCCTTCTTTCTTCTGGCCATCGCCTTGCTGACCGCTGGCAATGTCTTCATCCGGAATGTGGCGGACGTGCAGGTGCCTGACTGGTACGACGGATCCAGGCTGCTGTTGGGAATCTCCATCTTCTGGGGCATGGCCATCGCCACCTACCGTGGCGGCCACATCTGCGTGGACGCGCTTTGGGAACACTTGGGACCACGCAACCGGATTCGCATGGACATGCTGGCGACAGTGTTGACGTTTGCCTTTCTCGGCCCCCTGGCCTGGATGGTGTGGATCAAAGTCAGCGGTACCGGCGAACAGGCCACCTCGGACCTCCGCCTGCCCATGAGCTGGTTCTATGCCGTGGCCGCACTCGGCGCCACGGCCGCCGCCATCCTCTCTGCAGCCCGGGTGGTGCAGATGTGGCGGCGCGCCAGCGGGAACGTCGACCCACTGGAGTTTGAACATGGATCGTGATCTCGTCGCCCTGCTGGGTTTCGTGCTGATGCTGGTGCTGATGGTGCTTCGTGTGCCGATCGGCATTGCCATGGGCATCGTGGGTGTGCTGGGTTTCGGGATGCTGTCCACCTGGACGGCTGCCTTCAACCTGCTGGCCAACGTGCCCTTGTCCGTGGTCACGGACTACGACCTCGCCGTCATTCCCATGTTCATCCTGATGGGTGCGTTTGCGTCTCAGGCCGGGATGAGCAAGGAACTGTTCACCGCCGGTCGGGCATGGTTCGGCCACCGGCGCGGCGGCCTGGCCCTGGCTTCCATTGCTTCGTGCGCGGGCTTTGCCGCCATCAATGGCTCGTCGGTGGCCACGGCCGCGACCATGTCACAAGTCGCGCTGCCAGAAATGCGGCGCGCCGGCTACGACCCGGGCTTTTCGGCCGGTCTCATCGCAGCAGGTGGCACCCTGGGGATCATGATCCCGCCGTCGGTCATCTTCGTGCTGTACGGCATCATGACCGACACGGACATCACCCAGCTTTTTGCAGCGGGCGTGGTGCCCGGTCTGCTGGCGGTGGTTGGATATTCGATCGTCGTCCACCTCACGGCATTGCGGTACCCCGCCATGTTGCCTGTGGGCGAACAGCACACCTGGCGGGAACGCTTCAGCAGCCTCAAAAACCTGTGGGCCGTCATCCTGCTGTTCATGTTCGTGCTGGGCGGCATCTATGGCGGGTTGTTCACCGTTCAGGAGGCGGCGGGCGCGGGCGCCATCGGTACCTTGCTCATCGGGGTGGTCCGCGGTCAGCTTCGCAGCAAGACCATTCGCCTCGCGCTCATCGATGCATTGCGGGTCTCCTCCGCCATCCTGCTGATCGTGGTGGGCGCCTTCCTGTTTGGCTACTTCCTCACTATCACGCAGTTCACCCAGAAGGCGGTCGATTTTCTTGTGCACCTGCCCGTTGGGCCCTACGGTGTGCTGGCGCTCGTGATGCTGGGCTACCTGTTGCTGGGCGCGGTGATGGACGAGCTGGCCATGATTCTCCTGACGGTTCCCGTCGTCTTCCCTGCCATGGTTCAGCTGGGGTTACGGATAGGAAATTCAACCGCATGAGGCCAAGTATGGCACGAGTCTTTGGCTTCGAAACACGTCGGCCAAGGCAGAC